>CALBTQ010000582.1 GCA_937967875.1 uncultured Pseudomonadota bacterium | reverse complement strand
TTTTTTTCTAGCAGAAGACGGCTTACGATATCGTATTCGGTGCCTGGAGTTCAGACGTGTTCTCTTCCGATCTGCCGATGCAATCGTTTTTGCAGATGCGTACCGAAAAGCTTCCGCCCGAGGAATGCGAAGTGTACGAGGGCTTCGGCAAGAACATCCACAGCCTGTTTCTGGTCAAGAAAATCGACAAGAACGGCGTCCATGTGCGCGACCTGCTGACCAAGGCGAAGTATTACGTGCGCGACGAACTGCCGTCCGTCTTCACCAAAGGGCAGGTGTTCGAGGCGCGCCTGCTGCCGTATCGCGAGGGATGGCGTTTTTCCAAGGGGTATATTTTTCATCCGCTGTCGGTGGCCAAGCAGATCGTCAAGCGGGTCAAGACGCTGGCGGTCGACGACGAGGAAGGTTACCGCTCGCTGATTCGCGATCTGGCCATCCGTCGCTTGAAAGCCGATCGCTACAAGCACATCGACGCCATGGAGTTTTACCGTTTTTAGGAAGCCCCATGTCCGCGGCATTATCCGCCATTCGTGAACTGTACCGGATGCAGTCGCCCTGCCGCCTCTCCCCGCGTCGTTGCGGCGCTCGGAGACGGGAAGGGCAAGGGGGCGCCGGCCGCGCAAGCGACGAACTGCGCATCGCCGCGGTCACGCTGCATCACGGCGAGGAACCGCCGATCAGCGGCACGCGCGGCTCGGGGACGATCTTCTTCAGCCACTGCACACTGCATTGTCTGTTCTGCCAGAACTGGCCGATCAGCCGCCAAGGCGTGGGCGATGTCTACAGCGTCGATCAACTGGCCGAGGCGATGCTGCGCCTGCAACGGCGCGGCGCGCACAACGTCAACCTGGTCAACCCGACGCACTACTGGCCGCAGATCGCCGCCGCTGCGTATCTGGCGCGCCGGCGCGGTCTGACCATTCCGCTGCTGGCCAACTCCAACGGCTTCGAGCGCGTCGAGGTGCTCAAGCTGCTCACCTCCACCGTGCAAATCTGGTTGCCGGACATCAAGTACCTTTCGCCGAACATGGCGCACGAGCTGTCCGGATACGCCTGGCTGCCGGCGGCGAATTGGCAGGCCATCGACTGGCTGGTCGAACAGTACGGCCCGCTGCACGTCGACGAAAACGGTCTGGCCGACGCGGGGATGCTCATTCGACACCTCGTGCTGCCGGGACGGCTGGAAGAAACGCGCCGGGTGTTGTACAAATTGAAAAGAAGGTATAAGAACGCAATACCCATCAGCCTGATGACGCAGTACTTTCCCGCGCACCAAGCTGTTACGCGGGACGGATTGAATCGATCGTTGCATCGGCGGGAACGGGAGCGTGCATGGCGCACGGCCCGCCGCCTGGGTTTGACGCAAGGGTGGAGACAAGTAGATGGATGAAATGAAAAAGACGATTGGTCGTCTGCGGGAAATGTTGACCGAGCAATTGCACGACGAGAACGCGAACCAGCGCCACAGCGATCACGGCGCGCAGGTGCGCGAAAACGTCATGCGCCTGCTGCGCCGCAAGGACTTGCGCATCTCCACCGAAGTGATGCTCAACGATCTGCGCAATATCTACAGCGGCTACGAGGCGCTCGACGACGAAAACCGCACCTACGCCAGCCAGGAAGCGCTGCACATCATCGAAAATGTGGAAGCGCTGATCGCCTCGGAGCAGGCGCTCAATATCGACCGCGTCGAACTGGCCGAACCGCCCGCGTCGGTGGCCGAGTTGATCGGCAATCAGGAACGCGTGTTGCGCCAGAAGGAAAAGGCGCAGAAGGAACGGCTGCGCGCCGAACGCAACAAACATCGTCCGCCCCGGCGACCGATGCGCCCCGCGAAAAAAGTCGGCGAGATGACCGCCGAGGAGCCGGAAAAACCCAGCCGCTCCGATCTGGCCTTCAACAAAGGCGACAAAAAGCCCGCCCAGCGCGAGCCCGGCCGTCGCGATCGCGACCGTGGCGGACAGCGTAGCCGCAAGCCGGCGGGACCGCAGCAGCAGCAACAACAACAACAACAACAACAGCAACAGCAACAATCCTCTCCGCAGCAACCCAAACCCGCTGCGCCGCAGCAACAACAGCCGAGCGGCGAGGGCGCTTCGCCGGAAAAACGCAAGAGCCGGCGCGGCGGTCGTCGACGCGGCGGGCGTGGCGGCAGCCGGACGCGCACGCCGTAAAGACGTCGCCGTCGCGCAGCACAAACCGACAAGACCGGACGGCATCCGCACATGACCGACACTTACCGTAGTGAACACCTGCAAACCGTCGACCGCCTGCCGGGCATCGGCCCGAAGACGGCCGCGCTCTTGAAACGCAAAGGCATCGTCACGGTCGAAGATCTGCTGCTGACGCTGCCGTTGCGCTATGAGGATCGCCGCACGATCACGCCCATCGAAAAACTGCCGCTCGACGGCCGCGCCACTGTCATTGGGGAAGTGACCAAAATCCGCACCCTGGGCGGACGCGGCCGGTTGCGCCGTACCGAGGCGGTCCTGACCGACGCGAGCGGCGAGGTGAGCGTGGTGTGGTTCGGCTGGGGCGGCAGCGAATTCAACCACGGCGACCGCCTACTGGTGACCGGCGATGTGCGCGCCTACAATGAAACGCTCCAGATGCAAAATCCCGACGCACAGAAGATCGATGAACCCGTCGTCTCCGGCGGCCTGCGCGCGATCTACAGCGAAACCGAAGGGCTGCGGCAAAAGTCCTGGCGCAAGATCGTGCGCATCGCGATCGAGCGTATTGCGCCGCATTGGCCGGGCGCGTTGCCCGCCGACGTGCGTGAACGCCACGGCTTGTTTCCGCTGGGCGAAGCCGCGACGCATCTGCATCATCCGGATGACGAAACGTCGTTGGAAGCATTGCAGGACCCGCGCGGCGTCGTCCTGCGCAGCCTGCTTTTCGAGGAAATGTTCGCCTTTCAATTGGGGCTGGCCATGCAGCGCGCCGCCGGTCGACGACGCGAGGGCATCGCCTACCCGCAACCGGAGGCGACCTGTGCGCCGTTGTTGCAAACCTTGCCCTTCGCGCTGACCGCCGGACAACGCGCATCGCTCGCCGCGATTCTGACCGACATGGCCGACGATCGTCCGATGCACCGCCTACTGCACGGCGACGTGGGCTCGGGCAAAACCGTTCTGGCGTTGCTCGCCGCGTTCGTCGCCGCGCAACACGGTTGGCAGGCCGCCGTGATGGCCCCGACGGAAATTCTTGCGCGGCAACACGCGGAGCGTTTCACGCAATGGCTCGCGCCGCACGGCCTGACAGTCGCGCTGGTGACCGGTTCGCTGACCGGCGCGCCACGGCGACGCATGGAAGAACGCATTGCGCTGGGTCTGGAGCCCATTGTCGTCGGCACGCACGCACTGCTCTCGGGCGGCGTGCAGTTTCCGCGACTGGGATTGGTCGTGGTCGACGAGCAGCACAAATTCGGCGTCGCCCAGCGCTCGGCGTTGATCCAAAAAGGCCCGCAACCCGACGTGCTGGTCCTCACCGCCACGCCCATTCCGCGCAGTCTGGCGCTGACGGTCTACGGCGATCTGGACGTCAGCAAGCTCGACGAAAAACCCGGCGGGCGCGGGCGGGTCGAAACGCGTCTGGCCGATGAAACGCAGCGCGACGACGTATATAAAACCGTCGCCGAACGCTTGCGCGCGGGCGACCAATGTTTCGTCGTCTGCCCGCGCTTGGCGACGCTCGATCCGCGCAAAAAGGATGTCGCTTCGCTCGTGGCGGAATTGTCCCTGGGGCCGCTGGCCGAGTTCGGCGTCGAGGTGCTGCATGGACGCATGAAACCGGCCGCGCGTCAGGATGTGCTCGATGATTTCGCCGCGAAAAAAACGCAGGTGCTCGTGGCCACGACCGTCATCGAGGTCGGCCTCGACGTGCCGGACGCTTCGGTGCTTGTCGTGGAAAACGCCGACCATTTCGGCCTGAGCCAGTTGCATCAGTTGCGCGGACGCATCGGGCGCGGCGAGCGCGACGGCCTGTGCGTGCTGCTGCACAATGCCGCCACCACCGACGAGGCGCACGCGCGTTTGGCGATGCTCGCCGCCTGCAACGACGGTTTCGCCATCGCCGAGGCCGATCTGCAGCAACGCGGACCGGGCGAATTGTTCGGCGTGCGCCAGGCCGGGCTGCCGTCGTTGCGCTTTGCCGCCTGGACCATCCATGATTTACCATTGCTCGACGAGGCCCGCGCGGAAGCGTTGCGCGTCCTGCGCGACGATCCGCATTTGCGCCGGCCGGAAAACGAATGGGCGCGCATGACCGTCATGCAACGATGGGGCGCGCTGGTGGGAGAAGGAGGCAACGGCTGATGGATCGTCTACCGCCGTGGCTGCGCCAATCCAAGCGCGACGTGGTTAAAATTCATCAGATGAAAAAACGGCTGCGCGGTCGCCGGCTGCACACCGTTTGCGAAGAGGCGCGTTGCCCGAACATGGCCGAATGCTTCGCGCGCCCGACGGCGACCTTCATGATCCTGGGCAATCGCTGCACGCGCAATTGCGGTTTCTGCAACGTCGAGCACGGGCAGCCGCCGGCGCCGGATCCGCAAGAGCCCCAACTGGTCGCCAACGCCGCCAAGGAGATGGAACTGACCCACGTGGTGCTTACCAGCGTCACCCGCGACGATCTGCCGCTGGGCGGCGCGGAGCATTTTCGCGCTTGCGTAACGGCGATCAAAACCGAACTTCCGTCGGCGACGGTGGAAGTGCTCACGCCCGATTTTCGCGGCAGCCGCGAGGCGCTGGATCTGCTGGTCGACGCGCCGCTGGACGTGTTCAATCACAACGTCGAAACCGTGCCGCGTTTGTATCCCACCGCGCGCGCCCAGGCCGATTATCGCACCAGCCTGGACGTGCTCGCATATATGGCCGAGCGCATGTCTCTCGCGTTGATCAAAAGCGGTCTGATGTTGGGATTGGGCGAAGAAAACGAAGAAATCGAAGCTGTATTGCGCGATCTGTACGCGGCCGGCGTTCGCGCGGTGACCATCGGACAATATTTGCGTCCCCGCTTGTCATGCCTACCGGTTGTGCGGTATATACCGCCGCACGAATTTGAGTCTTGGGGAACAATCGCCGGGAAAATTGGCTTTGCCAACGTCGCTTCCGCGCCGCTGGTTCGTTCGAGTTACCTGGCCGATCGCATGATGCGCCATGATGGGTAGATAACGTCTTGTTCCCTTATCGGCATGTGCTACAATCGATCCCGACGATTACCGAAGGAGGAACGGGCGATGGGATTCTTCAACCTTGATGATGTTATCAAAGCTCATAAAGACAATAAATTGGAAGAATACCTGGCCGATTACGATATCAACGACCTGGCCTTGATGCAAAACGAACTCGAAGGCTATGCCGTCAAACACAATCGTCAAGACGATATGAAAGGTCTGTTGATCACCTTGGAAAATATGCTTTCCGAAAGACGTGAAACTCTCTGACGGGCCTCTCCGTTGAACACGCGCAACGACTCACCGCCTCTTCAGTTCGCTCCCCGTTTGCAACCGAATGACGTTGTCGCGGTTATCGCTCCGGCGGGTCCGTTCGATCCGGAACGCCTGAGCGCCGGGGAACGCCTCTGGCGCGCACGCGGATTTGAGGTGCGTCGTCACGAGAATATTTTTCTGAAAGAACGCTATCTGGCCGGCGGCGATCGCCAACGTGCCGCGGTCATCAACGACGCGCTGTCCGACGAGCAAGTCAAAGCGCTGATTTGCGCGCGCGGCGGCTACGGTTCGTTGCGCCTGCTCGACTTGATCGACGTCGAGGCCCTGCAACAAACGCCGAAAATCATCGTCGGCTTTTCCGACATTACCGCGTTGCAGATGGATCTGTGGCGACGCCTCGGCCTGGTCACTTTCAGCGGACCGATGATCGCCGGCACGCAAATCGACCGTTTGTCGCCCGCGCAACTTGACGTCTATTTCGCCGCGCTCACCTCGACCGCGCCGCCGTCGCCGCTGAGTGGGGTTGATGCGCGTTGGGTGAAAGCCGGTGCGGCGCAAGGCCCGCTGCTGGGCGGCAACCTGACGCTGCTGAGCCAGTTGGCGATCGCCGGACGCTTGCCGTCGCTGGCCGGCGCGGTGCTGCTGATCGAGGATGTCAACGAGCCGCCGTACCGCCTCGATCGTCTGCTGACCACTCTGCGCATGGGCGGGCACCTGGACGGCGTCGCCGCGGTGGCCGTCGGCAATTTCGGCGAAGCGATCGACGCGGCGGAAACCGACCGGCTGCTCATCGACTGCCTCGGCGGACTGAACGTGCCGCTGCTGGCCGGACTCGATTTCGGCCATCACGGTTACAACCGGACGATCCCCCTGGGCGTGCGCGTTTCGCTCGACCCGGCCGCGCCGCAAATCGTTTTTGCGCAAGGTGGCGTATGCTGAGCATGGTAAGCCGAATTCTGGACGAAGCCTGCGCGAAGCGACATTTACCCGGAGCGGTGTTGCGCGTCGATCGCGAGGGGCAAACCGTTCACGAGTCCGCACACGGCGTGACGCGCTATGACGGACCGGCGGCGATGACCACCGACGCCTGGTTCGATCTGGCCAGCCTGACCAAGATCCTGGGCACGACGCCCGCGGTGATGTTGCTGACGCAGTGCGGGGCGATCGATCTGGAAGTCGGCCTGGGCGCGTATCTGCCGGACCTGCATCCGCTGCTGGCGGAAATTCCCGTTACCTATTTTCTCAATCACACCAGCGGCCTGGCCGACTGGCATCCGTTTTATCAACGCATTCCGCAAAACCTGCTGGGCACCATCGAGGCGAAAGACGACATGCGGCGACTGCTGAGCCGCGAAACACTGGTCGCCGCGCCCGGTACGGTCGAGCGCTACAGCGACATCGGCATGGGCTTGATCGGCTTCATGGTCGAGGCGGTCGGCGGACAATCCTTGCCCGATTTCGTCGCCGCCAAAATCCTCGCACCGTTGGCGATCGAAAATCTGCACTTCGGCTCCGTCGCCGCGCGCCGGGAGTTAACCATCGCCGCCACCGAAGATTGCCCGTGGCGCAAGCGCATTATGTGCGGCGAAGTGCAGGACGAAAACGCCTGGTCGGCCGGCGGCTGTTTGGGACAGGCCGGCATGTTCGGCACGGCCGACGGCGTGGTCCGCTTGATGGAGGAATTTCGGCTGGCGTTGCGGGGACAGGGACGTTTGTTTTCGGAAAACATTATCCGGCGTTTTATGCGACGCAACGAACTGAGCACGCCGGTCAGCTTCCGCTACGGCTTCGATTCGCCGAGCGCGCAAGGATCGTCCACCGGGCAACACATGTCGCCCGAAACGTTCGGTCACCTGGGCTTCACCGGCGTCAGCGCCTGGTGCGACCCGCCACGGGCGATCACGATCGTCCTGTTGACCAACCGCGTACACCCCTCGCGCAGCAACGAAAAAATCCGGAAAATACGACCGTTGATCCACAACGCGATCATGGAGGCCCTGCACACGTGAACATCGATCCGACCAAGGTCAGGCACATCCATCTGATCGGCATTTGCGGCACGGCGATGGGCAGTCTGGCGGGCATGCTCAAAAGCCGCGGCTACCGCGTCACCGGCTCGGACGTCAACGTCTATCCGCCGATGAGCGAGCAACTGGCCGCCCTGGGCATCGAGATCCGTCAGGGCTATCTGCCCGAACATCTCGACCCGGCGCCGGACCTGGTGGTGATCGGCAACGTCGTCAGTCGCGGCAATCCCGAGGGCGACGCCGTGCTCGCGCGCGGCCTGCCGTATCAATCGATGGTCGAAACGCTGCGCACCTTTTTCTTCGCCGACAAAACGCTCATTGCGATGTGCGGCACGCACGGCAAGACCACCTCGACGGCCATGCTGGCGCATGTGTTGAACGCGGCGGAACTGGACCCGACCTATCTGATCGGCGGCGTGCTGGAAAACACGCAGGCCAGCTATCGCGTCGGCAACGGCGAATGGGCCGCGGTCGAGGGCGACGAATACGACGTCGCCTGGTTCGATAAGACGCCCAAGTTTTTGCGCTACCGGCCGGACGTGGCCGCGGTGGGCAACATCGAGTTCGACCACGCCGACATCTACCCCGATCTGGACAGTATCGTGCGCGTATTCGGCGAACTGATCGAAACGCTGCCGCACGACGGTCTGTTGATCGCCGGCGTCGATTGTCCGCGCGTGCGCGCCTTGTTGCCGCGCGCCTCGTGTCCGGTCGTTACGTACGCTTTGGATCATCCGGCCGATTTGAGCGCGCGTCTCGTCGCCGGCTCGGCGATGCACACCGCCTTCGAACTGGTCGAACACGGCATGCCCACCGCGCGTTTTTCGATGAATCAATTCGGTCGCTACAACCTGCTCAACGCGTTGGGCGTGATCGCGGCGGCGCGGCGGACCGGTTTGCGCGACGAGCAAATCGCCGCCGGGCTGCAGACGTTCGCCGGCGCCAAACGGCGACAGCAAGTGCTGGGCGAGGCGGGCGGCGTGCTGGTGATCGACGATTTCGCGCATCATCCGACCGCGGTGCGCGTCACGCTCGAAGCGCTGCGCGAAGCGCGTCCCGAGCGACGGCTGGTCGCGGTCTTCGAGCCGCGCACCAACACCTCGCGGCGGCGCATTTTCCAGGAAGAATACGCCCGGGCCTTCGGCGCGGCCGCGGCGGTGATCATCTGCGAGGTCTTCGCCAAGCACGGCAAAGTACCCGAGGATAAACTCGACGTCGCCGCCTTGGTCGAGCAAATCGGGCGCGGCGGCGCGCAGGCGATTTACGCGGAAAATTACGACGAGGTGTCGGCGGCACTCGCCGGCATCATGCAGGAAGGCGACCAGCTTGTCTTTTTGTCCAACGGCGGCTTCGGCAACCTGCCGCGCAAAACACTGGCGGAACTGCAACACAAGGCGGGTGAAGCATGAGCGACATGGCGCTGGTCGTCACCGATAAACAGTCGGGCGACGGCGCGTTGCTCGCATCCGCCACCCTCGACGGCATCGCCTGCGCGGTGCTGTGGCAACGCCGCCTCGGCGATTTGAAGACCGTCCTGTTCACGCCCGAGGGGCTGACCGGACATCTGTTTCAAGCGCCGGCGCTGATTGCCAATGCGAATTTGCATCGACTCTACTGCGCCGCCTTGCCGGTGCGCGACGAGGAAGTGGAAATCGTCGACGCCGTGCTGGATCGACCGTCGTTGCGGGAAATCGTCTGGCTCGATCATCACCATCTGCATGGCGACTTTCTGACGCGGTTGCATCGACGCCGCGCGACGATCGTGCATGACGCCGACCAACCGTCGAGCGCGGCGTTGCTGGCGACGCATCTCTCGGCGAATGACGAGGTCGGCGCCGCCCTGTGCCGGCTCGTCGACGGCGGCGGCGCCCAAATGCCGGAACCGTGGTCGCATTGGTTTTATGTGTTCCTGGCCGTGCGCGAGGATCCCTATCAAATCCGGCGCGCCGTGCAACCTTTGGTGGAAGGGCGTTTTGAGGCGTTCGATCCTGTGTTGCGCGACGCCGGTCGCGAACTGTGGTCGACCATCGACGAGTTGGCCGCGCAGACCTATCACCAGGTGGCGCTGGGCGAAGATCGACTGGCCGTCGTCGGTTTGCCGATGTCGCAGGAACTTGATTTTCGCTTGCTCGCCGACCGGATCATGCGGCGGCACGACCTGCAATTCACCCTGCTGTTTTTCGACGATCTGCACCGCTTGATTCTGCGCGGCAATCCGCAACGGCTGTCGCCGGAAACGTTCCGCCGCTTGCAACATCGATTGGAAGAGCAGGGGCTGCCGTTATTTCTTTACGATCGGCATACGGTCTTCATCGAGCCGCGCGAAGCCAACAAACGAACGGCGATCGAAGACGTGCTGTCGCTGCTTACTTCTTCTTTTTCGCCGGCGTCGTAAAGCGGCGTTCCTTCTCCAATTCCCGCCCCTTGCGCCGGAACAGGAACAACTGCACCGCTTTGTAAACAAACAGCACAAACGCTCCGACGGCGAAAATGACGAACGCCGCGATGAAGGCGCTGGCGTGCTGCCAGAACAGCGCATCGGAATGTTCGGCAAAGTAGTAGGTGAGCGCGGTGAACAAAGAGATCACCGCCGCCGCGGCGAATAAACCGAGAACCGGTAGATCGGAAGAGCACCCGTCTGACCTCCAGTCACCGAATACGATCTCGTATGCC
>CALBTQ010000581.1 GCA_937967875.1 uncultured Pseudomonadota bacterium | reverse complement strand
CACCGAGATCTACACTCTTTCCCTACACGACGCTCTTCCGATCTCTGCTGGGCGATTTCATCGGCAACTGGCTGCTGGCCCAGGACATGCCGCAAGCGCTGATCGACCTGCTGGGCGACGTGAAAATTCTGCTGCAAATTCTGCGGTTGGTGGTAGGGTAAAAACGCGAGATAATATTTTTTATGACAATAGAAGACGATCTTCTTGTCATTTATCACAGCGCAATATAAACTCTAATCCAATGGGAACAATAAAAACGCCTGCGAAACAAAGGTCGACATCGCTTCCTGACGGTTATACAAAATTATTATCCGAGCTTAAAATACGCATTCGCTCCGCTCAAATGAAGACTGTCATAAAAGTTAACCGGGAGATGATTACTCTATATTTTGAGATCGGCCGTAAAATACTTGATCGACAAACGCAGGATGGATGGGGCAAATCCATTGTAAAACGTCTGGCACATGATCTTCATCAAGAGTTTCCGGATATTCAGGGATTTTCACCGCGAAATCTTTGGGATATGCGTCGCTTCTATGAAGCGTACAAGGATCATGAAAAACTGCGACAGCTTGTCGCAGAATTGCCTTGGGGACACAATCTTGTTTTGCTTAATAAAGTAAAGAATTTATCGGAGCGTGAATGGTACATTTCCATGACCGTGGAACACGGTTGGTCGCGGAATGTGCTGTTACATCAGATTGAAGGCGGCCTGTATCTAAGACAAGGGAAAGCGGCCACGAATTTCAGTGTGACCTTACCGCCAATACAATCCGATCTTGCCGAAAACGCGCTCAAGGACCCGTACATCTTTGATTTTCTTAGTTTGGGCAAAGATGCTGCCGAACGAGATCTGGAAAACGAATTGCTGGTTCACATTCGGGAATTCCTTCTTGAACTGGGTGTGGGTTTTGCTTTTGTAGGCAGCCAATACCACATAATGGTAGGAGAAACAGATTTTTATATTGATCTATTATTTTATCATATAAAACTGCGAGCATTTGTGGTGATTGATTTGAAGGTGGGCAAATTTGTTCCGGAATACGCTGGGAAAATGAATTTTTATCTTTCCGCCGTGGATGATCTTTTGCGTCATTCCGATGATCAACCAAGCATTGGAATAATCCTCTGTAAAACCAGAGATCAGATAGTCGCGGAATATGCGCTACGGGATATTAACAAGCCGATAGGTATTGCCGGTTACCAACTCACCCGTATGCTTCCAAAGAGTTGGAAATCCAGCCTACCAACGATCGAAGAACTTGAAGTCGAATTGGCCGATTCGGACGATGTAAGTAAATAGTAATTCTGAAAAGTTATTGAATGCCCCGTTCACTTCCCGCGCCAGCCGGCGAAGACGACGTGGGGGTTTGCGTCGGGGTCGACGGCCAAGTCGATGCCGATGAAGCCGCCGTTGAAGCCCTGGAATTCGTCGACGATCCAGCCGCCGGTGGCGTCGCGACCGGCAAAGCCCTTGGCGGTGGTGGCGTCGCGGTAGGCGACCACGGGGATCACCCCGGCCATGGCGATGTCGGCGTACTGGAAGCCGGCGCTCCAACTGTTGCCGGCGATCACTTCGTAATCCCAGCCGCTGGGCGCGAGGTTGTTGCGCACGAGGTTGAGCAGGCCCAACGAGCTGGGCACGAGGATGTGCGGCCGGCCGAACATATCCACCGCCAAATGCGGCGTGGGGAAGACCTGAATTTCGGGCAGGATGCCGCCGCCGATCCACTGGCCGTCGATGTAGAGGAAGTACATCAGCGTGTAGCCGTCGTCCAAGCCGCGCGGGGTGAGGTACACCAGGTGGCCCAGGCCGGCCGGGCCGAAGGCGATGTCGGGGTACAGGCCGTAGGTGAAGGTGGACGCTTCGGTCCAGGCGTTGCCGTCGAAGACCTGGTGCGACAGATCCCAATCGCCGAAGACCGCGTGAACCGAGCCGTCGGGCGCTTCGGCGAGCGCGCCGTACTCGATCGGCGTGGGCGCGGGCAGCGGATCGTAGGAACGCACGCCGGCGCCGTCGATGATCAAATGGCGCGGCAGACCGTCGTCGGCGTAGAGCAGATGCAGCTTGTTGTCCGCGGTCATCAAGGCGGCGGTGGCGGTCGCCTCGGCGGTGGTGCGGTCCAGTTCGCCGCGGTCGTTCCACGAGCCGTCGGAGCCGCGCGTGGTCAGGTACAGGGCGCGGATCTGCTCGCTCTTTTTGTTGATGACCCGCGAGCTGACGATCGCTTCCTGGCCGTAGGCGAACAGGGCGAGACGCGGGCTGATCGTCGCCGGGGTGGGCACCTGCTCGAAGGTCCAGCTCGTTTCGTTCCACGAGCCGTACCACAAACCCCACTCGGGTTCGGACTCGTCGTCGTCGGTGTTGAAGTCGAATTGCGGATCGGGCGAGTTCGAGGTCAGGCCGATGCCGTGGGCGTCGCGCGGTTTGTCATCGGAGCAGGCGGGCGCAAGAAAGGCGAGACATACCACCAAACAGATCAGGCAGAATGTTCTCCTCCAAGCCCCCATGGAGATGCTCCTTGCGCCGATCGAGCGAGTGTCGCACAAAAAAGAATCATACTCTCTTTGGCGAAAAACCGTCAATGCTCAACCGGCAAATCGCGCATTTCCCGCCGCACCGCCGCGGCCAGCGGATGGTCGGGGATGGCGGCGAGAAAACGCTCGTAATAAGCGCGGGCCTCGACGGCGCGACCGTTTTCGCGCGCGGCCATGCCCCGGCCCAGATCGATAAACGCGGCGCAGGCCAGATCATGCTGCAGCCGCTCGGCCAACTCGCCGGCGGCCGGATCGGCGGCGAGAATCGTCAGCCGCCCGAGGTGCATCAGCGCCTTGGGATGACACGGATCGTATTCGAGCACGGCGCGCAAATCGTCGAGCACGCCGGCGTATTTTCCCAGCGCGATCGCCTGATGGGCGCGGTTGAGACGCGCTTTGACGTTGCCCGGATTGACCTGCGCGGCGCGGGTGAACATCGCCAGGGCGTCCTCGCCGCGTTTTTGCTCGGCGTAGACCGTCCCCAGGTTGTTGAGCACCTCGCTGCTGCGTGGCTCGAATTCGAGATTGTCGCGCCAGAGCGCTTCTTCGCCGCGCCAATCGCCCGCGCGATCGACGGTGGCAGATCGGAAGAGCGTCGTGTAGGGAAAGAGTGTCGATCGCGGCGGT
>CALBTQ010000580.1 GCA_937967875.1 uncultured Pseudomonadota bacterium | reverse complement strand
AGTTCGTATTCGGTGACTGGAGTTCAGACGTGTGCTCTTCCGATCTCCGGATCGATACAGTTCAATTGGGAGGCGTTCGGCGGTCTGGCCGATTACGACGAAGAAGCCGACTTCAGCGCCGGCTACATGACGATCATCCCCGAGGCTTTCTTCATGCCCACGCAAGCGCGGCAGTTCATCATCTCGGCCTCGCTGCCTTTGGCCTTCGGAAGCGGCACATTCGAAGAAACCGATGACAAAAAGGTGATCGACGGAGAATCGTTCCGCTTCTTCAGTTGGCATATCGCGGTCGGTCTGGGCTACCAGTGGTTCTTCGGAACCGAGGAGCGCACCAACCTCTGCCTGATGAGCCACCTGGGCGGCGGCCGTTACCGCATCAGCATCGAATACAACGATGAGGAGTACACCTCCGACCCGCTGCGATCCTGGTACGTTGATCTGTCGATCGGGTCGACTCACCGCTTCGAGAACAATTTCGTTTTGGGCGGCTCGCTGGACCTGGGGGTGACGGGCTTCGCCGGCGAGGCGGGCGGCGACGACTTCATGGACGTGGACGTCAACGGCGGCTTCAACGCCATCCGGTTCAATCTCCTGACCGGATACGCGTTCTATTGATCGGTAGATTGCCTTTACCCGATCACGAGCCGCACCCGTCGTCGTCGCCATCGTCGGACTCAGCGTCCGACGATGCGTCGTCATCGGCCGACGCATCGTCATCGATCATCGATACATCGTCATCCGCTGCGTCGTCATCCGCTGCGTCGTCGTCGGTTATATCATCATCAATAAAATCGTCATCGGCACTATCATCGTCATCGGCCAGGGGCGGAAGACATTCGATATGCAATTCCAAATCCTGACGAATTTTCGGCGTATTGATCAGCGCCAGCAGAATGTCGGGCAGCCGCCAGATTTCCTTGTCGCCGATCACCGCAACGTAATCGCCGCCGATCTGTTCCGGATCCCAATACACAATGTAGTACGTGCCCGGCTGTTCAACGAGCTGTTTGAATTGCGGCCCCTCGTAATAGAACTTACCGCCGAACGGTTCCCAGAATTTCGGGCGCGGCTCTTCGCCCAGAATATGAGGCGTGACTAGAGCGCCCCAGCCCGGCGGCAATTCGAACGGCAGTTCTTCGGCGGGCGCGGGCAGACCTTGGCCGACCAGCGCAAACCACGGCGCCAGCGACTCATACCCACGACATGCCGGCACGATGACTTCCAAATACACGCTGGCCGGTTCGTCGATCGTGAACTCATAAACATCCATATCCGTCGACGGTTCAATGCCGTCGGTGCTCAGCCAGGCATACGCGGCGATGGATTGCTCTACCTTGTAAGGAATAACGAAGCGGTTGGTCGGCGAAAAATCCTCCGTTTCCAGATACGGCACATGAGCCGGCGCGGGGCCGGGGAAGATTACTAGAAAAATAACAACCAGCAATGCGTTCAATATTTTCATGGACCATCTCCTTATTTTTCAATCGCTTTTTTTTAAATATAAGTCGTATTTCGACCATCTACACCAAACGATCATTTTTTTCCATCTGACCTCATGATTTCATTGACGAACGCCCATTTAGTGAATATTGAATAAACTGATAAAAGAATGGAGTAAATTATGAAACGAATAAAATATGTAAGTCGTTTTGCCGAGCCGATGATAGGGAAGGAAATTGCATCCCTCGCCTCTCGCGCGGCGAAAAAGAATGAAAAACTGGACATTACCGGTGTATTGATGACCTCCGGCGGTATGTTTTTCCAGATAATCGAAGGACCGGCTGAACATATCGACGACTTGTATCATTCAATCCTTAATGATCCGCGCCATGTCGACGTACTGCTGCTTGGCGTGGAAAACAACGTTGCCGAGCGCCTGTTTCCCGACTGGAGTATGCAAAAATTCGACCTCGACGAGAAATCCGAAATCAGGATGGAACCGCTAAAAGCGATTTTGCGTTCGATTCTAGCCCAACAAACAGTCTTGCAAGATCTGGCCAACACGCTGGAGCGGGCCATTTGGCATGAGACTGTCGATGTCGGGTGAATAGCGCCTTGCGGACTCCAGGTGGCGCTCCCCGATCCGATTAAGATTGCACAGCATATAATCGGATTGTCTCCACCTCCGCGGAAATGATTGCAGAACAGAAACGGAACTGGACATTCGCGTTTTGACGATTTGTAAATGAAAGACCGCCTCATGCGGGATGCAAAGAATCTGTCTGCTTCCGGAATGATGGGGAACATGAAGAAACTTCTGACGCTGTTTTTAATTTTTTGGTTCATGCCCCAAGCGGTATGGGCCGGCGTGGAACATCTGAGCCTGATGTATGGAGTTTTCCCGACCGATATCGCCCTGGCCGGGGCGGTTGCCGCCTCGCCATCCACAGCCGGCGCCGCCTATCACAATCCCGCCGCCTTGGCCAATCTCGACGGCAACATCCTGGCGGTAAGTTATCTATTTCTTCAACCGCGATTGCGCGGCGGGCCGGCCGATGCACAGAATGATTTTGACCACGCCAACAATATCATCACCCTCGGTTTGGACATGCCTCTCGGTCAAATCTTGGCGAATACTTATCCGATAGGCATGGGCGTAACGCTCTCGGTGGATGATGGGTTCAGTACGATTGTCGCCTTCGAGAATGTGGAGCATGAAAATGGGTATTTCCTGCGTTACGGAAAACGCTCGTTTTCTTTCGCACACGGATTGGGGGTGCAAGTGGTCGACGGTCTGAACCTGGGTGTCGGCTACCTGCTGGGATATACAGCCCGAGTCACCATTGTGCAGGATATCGAAATCCTCGGCAGCACGGAAAACGAACAAATATCCTTGCTCGGCCGCCTGGCGTTTTTCCCGCTTGCCGGTCTGCAATGGCAAGCTGATTCATTTCACCTCGGTCTGGTATATCGTGCCGAAATGTTGGCCCGCGTCGATCCGGTCTCCGGCGACACCACTCCCAAGGTCGCCGGAACGCCGGTAAAAGCCTATCCGACTGAAATGAAATTCCTCGACGGGTATACGCCGCACCAGTTCGTCGCCGGCGTGGAGTTGTTTCCACACGGAATATGGTCATTGGATGTTCAAGCCGAAGCCCTGTTGTGGAGCCGATTCAACCGGCAGCTTTACACCAGCAACGCCACCGCCGATGATCTCGAGTTGAAAGCGCACGACATCTTTCTTCCCCGCATCGGGTTGCGCTGGCGACCGGATTCGACGTGGGAAGTGCGCGGCGGTTATGCCTATGAACCGTCCCCTTTCGATAATTTGGGCGGCAACAACCATCTGGCGCTCGACAGCGACCGCCACCGTTTTGGTTTGGGCGGCGGATATACGCGTCGATTTTCCTGGCTTAAAGCACCGCTGACGATCGATGCGGCTTTGTTGGTCATGCCCCTTGAATCCCGCGAGGAACGCAACGCCGACAATCGCCTTGTCCACGTTGAAGGACTTGTGATCGGCGGCACGGCCGGCATCGTTTTCCGCTATTGACCGCCGAATTGGCCGGTTTCTATGATGGGATTGAAAATGAGAGGGCGCCGCGTGCTGATAAAACGAATCATCATTGTGCTTTTGTTCGGTCTGGCGCTGCATGGCCAAAATCTAACTGCCGCCGAAACGCATGAAATTCAAACCTATCGCCTGGAAATCGCCATCGACGCCCCGCCGGAGTTCATCTATCCCTACCTGATCGAGGAAGACCGCATCAGCCGCTGGCAGCGGGATGACAGCGTGACGGTCACTTTCCCGCGCGGGATCGAGCCACGGGTGGGCAAGCAGATAAAGATTGAAATGGACGTCATTTCGCACCCGATGATGCTGCTGGAAATCATCCGTCTCGAACCGGGGCGCCTGGTGCTCACCGAGTTCGTCGACGGCGTTTTAGCAGGCGATTTCGCCTACATTCTGCAACGGCAGCCCGACGGTTCGACCGTCTTCGTACACGAAATGCGCATCAAACCGGTGGGGATGATCGTCACGGTCGTCTGGGAAGTCTACGGCAAACAAATGCACCGCAAGAAAATGTGGACCTTCATGCAGGAAATCAAAAAAATCGTCGAGGAAGATTGGCGGAAAACAAAACCGGAGACACCGGCGTCTCCCCAATAACGACATAACGGAACGTGATAACAAGCGAACGGAAATCAAATCGCACTGTTTCCTTTCTCGGTCTGCTGATCGGGATGATTTGCTTATCGGCGACGATGGCGATGGCGGATTTAATCCTGATCGAATACGAAGGAAAGGAGTATCCCGTGAGCGACCTCAACACCATCACCATCCAGGCCCCGCCCGACTTTGTTTATCCATACATTTCCGATGGCGATAAAATCTCTCTTTGGTCACACGACGATCGCTTGAACATCGAATTTCCCCACGGCAAGCAAGCGCGGGTAGGAATGCAAATTCGCTTTACGATCACCGTGCCCACCGATCCCTGGTGGTTGGTGGAAATCACGGAACTGGAAATGGAAAAGGCGATGCGCACCCGGATCGTCGACGGTATTTTTCGCGGCAAAATTGAATTTTTCACCTCGCCCAATGCTTCGGGGCATACCATCCTTGAACATCGGGCATTGATTCTACCGCAAGGAAAATTCATGCAATTCGCTTGGAAAACCATTGGCGCGAAAATCCATGCCGAAAAAATGGATGAAATTCTTCAACGCATCAAAGAATTGGTCGAAAAGGATTGGGCCGAAAAACAGAAAAGGAAGTAATCATGGCTACCTATCGTCCACAACTGTTTTGGCAGCCGGGATCGGCTTCGCTGGCCCGGCTGGAAAAGCCGAAAAATGTCACCGTGATCGGCGGCGGACTGGCCGGCGTGGCCGCGGCGGTTATCCTCGCCGAACGCGGCGCCCAGGTGACATTGCTGGAGCGGGAAAATTATCTTGGCGGGCGCGTCGGCGGTTGGACCGACCATCTTGACGGGGAAACCTTTGAAATGGAGCGCGGCTTTCATGCCTTCTTCCGTCAGTACTACAACCTGCGTCGATTGTTGCAACGGATCGATCCGCAACGGCATTTGCTCATGCCATTGCAGGATTACCCGATTTATGGTCCCAACGGTTCGGTGGAATCGTTTCAAAAGCTGCCCCGTCGCGCACCTTGGAACGTTGCGACGCTGGTAATGCGCACACCCCATTTAACAGATCGGAAGAGCAAACGTCTGACATCCAGTCACCGAATACGATCTCGTATGCC
>CALBTQ010000579.1 GCA_937967875.1 uncultured Pseudomonadota bacterium | reverse complement strand
CTATTGGCGCGGAAGGTTTGCGCCGCATGGTCGGTGGTAAACAGGAAGGTCGAAGCCACCAGCGGTTTTTCGTATTGCTGCGGCAGGGCCAGCAGCTTGGACAGGTCCATGCGCAAGGTGGACAGCAACGTTTCGTGGTCGATCGCGACCAACTTTTTGATGTGGTCGAAGAACATGTCGGCGAAACCGGTGTCCATCACGCCATGCATAAGAATGCCGTCGACCTCGTCGCTGGCGAAAATCATTTCCGGAATGTGTTGAATGAATCCGTCGCTTTCCATCGTAAAGGTCAGATCGACCGGATTTTTCGCCGAGGCGGTCGGCTCGATGTGCGGACGGATCTTGCCCTGCAATTCCTCGCTGAGTTCCGGGATGGTCAGACCGAGTTTTTCGCAGGTGTCGGCCATCGAGGTGGCCGGACCGCCCGAATGGGTGATGATCGCCATGCGACGCCCTTTCGGCGCGGGCATGTTGGCCAGCGCGTGCCCCCAATCGAACATCTCGGTCACCGTCGCGGCGCGCATTACCCCGGCCTGCTCGAAGATACCGTTGTACAGCACGTCGGGCCCGCCCATCGAGCCGGTGTGCGAAAGACCGCTGCGCGCGCCCGAGGCCGAACCGCCGACGTACAGCGCGACGACCGGCTTGCGGCGCGTCACTCGTCGGGCGACCTCGATGAACTTGCGCCCGCGCCGGATGCCTTCGATGTACATGATGATCGCTTTGGTGTCCGGATCGTCGCCGAGGTATTCGAGGCAATCGACCTCGTCGATGTTCGCCGCGTTGCCGACGCTCAGCGCCTGGCTGTAGCGGATGCCGCGTTCGTGCAACAGGGGGATGGTCTGCGCCACGTAGGTGCCGCTCTGGCTGATCAACCCCAAGTGCCCCGGTTCCTGGCGGTATGGCGCGACGGTCAGGTTGAGGCCGTTGTGCGCGTTAAGAATGCCGATGCAGTTGGGCCCGATGAATCGAATGCCGTGGCGCGCGGCGACCGACAAAAGCTCTTGTTCGAGCTTCGCACCCTCCGGCCCCATCTCGCGAAAACCGGCCGTGACGATCACCGCGTAGCGCAGTCCGGCGGCGCCCAGTTCGTCCAACACCTTCGGTGTGACTTTAGTCGGCGTAACCAGCAACGCCAGATCGGGCACGGTCGGAAAATCGGCCGGATCGGCAAAGGCCGGACGACCGAGTACGATTTTGTCCTTCGGATG
The DNA here is from genome assembly GCA_937967875.1 of uncultured Pseudomonadota bacterium. Classification (GTDB taxonomy): domain Bacteria; phylum Lernaellota; class Lernaellaia; order Lernaellales; family Lernaellaceae; genus CALBTQ01. The sequence continues at coordinate 5,262 of CALBTQ010000579.1, read as the reverse complement.
ATAGAAGAAGACCTCGCCGGCGAAATTGCTGTTGAGCAGATTCAAAGCCTGGATGGCGCCCATTTTCATGAAATTGTTGCTGGCCCCGGCGACCACCACCGACCGCGGATGCATGATGGCGTGAACGGGATTTGGCTGGACGGCTTCTTGATTCATCGAACGATCCTTTCGCGAATGAACACGAGCACGCGCAATGCCGGTGAACGGGAGCGGGAAATATTACGGCAGGCGTATCATATTCCGTTGCGGTCGCGCAATTGTTCTTTGAGATCAACGCGCTCTTTGCGCTGCCACATTTCCAGCAGATTCGGGTTGGCTTTGCCGTACACTTCGACGTAGGCGTGAAGCATATCGGTCAACGGCGGGTCGGCGAAACAGCCCCATTGGCGAACGTATTCGAAATGTCGATTGCCGTGTAAATCGGTCGCGGGCAACATCCCGTCATGTTCGCCGTCGAACTCGCAGAGACGAAAATCGTTGCGCTCGCACATGCGGCGATCAAACGCGGGCGTCGCCTTGAGCCAGCGTCCGTTCAGATACATCTCGTTGTAGCCGTGGTAGGTAAACAGGTTCGTGCCCATCAGTTTTTGCAGATCCGGCGGGGTGCGGTGGTTGACGATGTCGGCGAAACACAGCCGGCACGGGATGCCCGCCCCGCGCGCCAGGGCGCTCAGCACGATCGCCTTTTGCACGCAATAGCCATAACCGCGTTCCAGAATCGTGCCGGCCTGGTAATCCTCGACCATGAACATCGGCGATACCGGGTTGTAGCGGATTTCATCGCGCACGAAATAAAACAAACGCCGGGCCGTTTCGATCGGCGAGTCGTCGAGCGCCTTTTGCCAGATCGCCTTCAGAGAAGGGTGCGTGAAATCCATGAACTCGCCGGCGTTCAGATATTGTTGCAGATCCTGACTCATCGCCGCCTCGTGATAATGTGCATTTCCCACCTATTTTATCGTTTTATTCGGCTATGCGCCACGGGTGAAAGGCAAGACTATTCCTGGTTGACCAACGGCGCACCGGCGACGCCCACGGAAATCCGCCAGATGTGTTGGCCGATCAGTTCGGTCACGTAGAGCGAACAGGGATCGAAATCGGGCGCGACGCCGAAAGCCATCGACGCGGGGGTGATCATGCCGGTGGCGATCGCCTCGTATTCGCCGGTGATCGGATCGACGCGCACGAGTTTGCCGATGCCGTCTTCGGTTACATACAGCATGCCGTTGACATCGACTGCGATGCCGTCGGGCAACGACAACAAGTCGAGGTTGGCGATGGTCGTGATGCCCGTCGGTGCGCCCTGCCCGTCAAGATCGATGCGATAGACGGGATTGCCCGCGGCGAACGTACCGGCCACGTACAGCGAATCGCGCGCGGCGGAAAAGACCATGCCGTTGGGCGAATCGACCTGATCGTACCAGACCGACAACGCGCCGGCGGTCGTCAATTCGTAAATCGAGGTCGTGTAGTTGTCCGACACCAGCAGCGTGCCCTGCGGTGTGAGCGTGACGTAATTGGGATTGGCGATGCCTTCGGCGAGCAGCGTGGCCGTACCGGCGGAATCGAGGCGATACACCGCTCCGTCGTTGGGCGCGGGCAGATTTCCTTCGCCGAAATCGGCGACGTACAGATTGTCGTCGTTGTCGAAGGCGATGCCGATCGGGTCGGTGAAATCGGCCAGCGGCTCCCATGTGCCGTCGGCGTAAACGCGCGCAATCTGATTGCCGATCGAGGCGTACAATTCGCCGGCGCTGTTGAAGGCGATGCCCTCCGAGCCGGGCAAGCCTTGCATGAAAGCGACCTTCTCGCCGACGGCCAGGTCGTTCCAACATTGCGGCGGCTCGGTCGTATCGTCATCGGCGCTGTCGTCGTCGGTCGTATCGTCGTCGGCATCGTCGTCGTTGGTGTCGTTGTCGTCATCGTCATCGGCAGAGTCGTCGTCGGCGGAATCGTCGTTGTTATCGTCGTCATCGTCACCACAACCGAAACCGATCAGCAACGCCACGAGCAGCAAGAGCCACCATTTATTCATTTTCATTCTCCTGTCGTTGGCCGACATCCTCACATCATTTTAACGCACCGGGCAAGAGGCAATACGAAATGTATCTTTTATATTTCGCCATTTTTTGATTTTCTCAAAACTTGCATCCTGTCCGGCGTTGTGATTTAGTCTTACCAATCAAACATCGATCAGTAGAAATCATGGGCAGGTTGCCGAAAATTTCCAATTTAGTGCTTTTCACGACATTGGTGATCCTTACCATCGGCGGCTGTCGATCCAATCTCTCATGCGGGCAATCCGCTTCCAAATCGGGCTCGCCGGATGCGGTCACCATTCGCGTTTTCAATTGGGAAGATTATCTGGCGCCCGACACGCTTAGTGATTTCACGGCCAAAACCGGCATTCGCGTGGAATTGGAGACCTTTCCAGATCAGGAATACATGCTGGCGCATCTGCAAAGCGAACCGGCGAAGTTCGACGTGGTGTTTCCCAGCCGCGACATGCTGTGCCGCCTGATCGATCTCAAGCTGCTGGCCGAGTTGGATTTCGCCAAATTGCCCACGTACCAGAAAGCAGATTTCAATTTTCAACAAATCGATTGCGATCCACAGCAGAAGTTTTACGTCCCCTATCTGATGGGCACGACCGGACTGGCATACAATAAAAAATATATTAAAAAGAAGGTCGCCAGTTGGCGCGATTTACTCGATCCGCAATTTGCGCAGAAAGCGGCATTGCTCAACAACATCGATGAAGTGCTGGCCATCGCCCTCAAGATGCAGGGGCAAAGCGTCAACGTGGACGATCCGGAAACGATTCGCGCCGCCGGCCGGACCATCGCCCAGGCCCTGCCGCATATGCGCGGATTTCTCGACCCGATTCGCATTCGCGACATGCTGATAGCCGAAGAACTGGTCATCGCTCATGTCTACAGCGGCGAAGGGCACAGCGCCGAGCGTGAAAATCCGAATGTGGTTTACATCATTCCCCGCGAAGGCTGCGTGCAGTGGATGGATTTATTGGCGATGTCCGCTGCATCGACGCATCCCGCAGCCGCCTTGCGCTTTATCGACTACATGGCCGACCCGGCGGTCAATGCCGCTTGCGCCCGGTTCCTGCGTTACGACACGCCGAACCTGAAGGCGCGAACGATCTTGCGGCCGGAAGGCGAAGTCAAACAGAGCGAAACGGCCACGGTGGACGAAAACAATTCGTGCGAATATTTTAATGGATTGGAAAAGAGCCGCAACGAACGCAATCGAGTGTGGGCGACGTTGAACAAGCGACGGTGAGGAAGACAGTGCAGCGCATATCGTTACGGGTCATGTTGTTTTTGCTGATTGCCGCGGTTATCCCTCTGGTGACGTTGCTGTTCACCGGTCTCAATGAGATGCGCGACACGTTGGCCCAAGCCATCGAAAACGAGTTGCAGGACCGCAGCCGCCTGTTGGCCGGGCGTATCTCCAACAGCATCGTCTCGGCCTACAACAGCATCCAGATTATGGTGGAAAACTCGATCATTACGCATTTCGACCGCTATCCGGCCAAGGAAGTGGAAGCCGAATTGCGCCGCATTCAGCAATACACCACCATGTTCGACGATCTGACGTTGATCGACGCCAAGGGCGTCGTGCGCGCCAGCACCACCTATTCCTACGAAGGCGAATGGGCGGCGAAAAGCTGGTTCAAACAGGCGCAGGAAGGAAAGCCCGTACTCAGCCGGGCGCATCTGATTTCCAATCCGCGTCGCTCCGTCTCTGTGATGTGCCTGCCGCTGGGCGGAAGCAACGAGACCATTCCCGGCATTCTATGCGGGCGTATCCCTCTGCAGAACGAGCTAACATCCGAGCGAAAAGCGTTTTTCGCCATCGGCGACATTTTATTGAATTCCCAGTTGGGCGATGCGACCCACGCCTTTCTGGTGAATGAAGACGCGCGACTGTTGATGTACGGCGACGCCGGCCGGCTTTTCGAAACGCTGTCCGCCGACGATCCGATTCGCGTTTTGCTGGCCGCCAAAGAAAACAGCTCGTGGCTGAAAAAGCAGGGTGGGTTCGCTTCGATTGCGATAGTGCTGGATCCATTTCAGATCATGAGCGAACGCTGGTCGGTCGTGGTGACCCGCGACGAAGAAGACGCCATGGCCCCGCTGCTCGGCCTGTTGCGCGGCCTGGTCTACTCGATGTTGACGGCCTTGACGATCGCCCTGCTCTTGTCGATTTTTCTCAGCCGACGCATCACCATTCCCATCCATAAACTCGCCGCGGCCACCGATCGCGTCGCGGCGGGCGACCTCATCACCCGAGTGCACTTGAAGGGCAAAGACGAGTTGGCCCAACTGGCGCGGCATTTCAACGAAATGGCCGACGATCTGGCCATGGCGATGAATCGCATTCGTGAATCGGAGCAACGCTACCGCGCCCTGGTCGAAACGGCGGGTGAAGGCATCTGGGCGTTGGATCAGGACGGTTACATCCTGCACGCCAATCCGGCGCTGGAAACGATTCTGGGCAATAAAAATCTGGTCGGTCATCAAGTGAACGAATTGTTCGTGGTCGCCGATCCCGAGCAGGCCGGCACGCGGGCGTTGATTCATCCGCCGACGCTGGTCCAGGAAATGATGTGGCGGACGAAATCGGGGATGGAAGTCTGGGTGCTTTACGCCGCGCGTCGCCTGGAGCAGATCGGCCAACCCGACGCCAAGACCTTCGCCGTAATCACCGACATCACCGAGCGCAAGAACATGGAAAGGCAACTGGCCGTGTACAGCCAGAACCTCGAACGCATGGTCGACGAACGGACGCGGCAGTTGACCGACCAGTCGCGCCGATTGGCCGATGCGCTGGCCATGGCGGAAAAAACCGACAAATCCAAGGGCGAGTTCATCAGCCGGCTCAGTCACGAGATGCGCACGCCGCTCAACAGCGTCATCGGCTTCGCCAAAATCATTCAAAAGGAAAAGGTCAAATACAATCTGCCCAATCAGGTGACCAGCGACATACGCATCATTCAGGAAAACGGCGAACACCTGCTGCGTTTGATCAACGACGTGCTCGACGTTTCGAAAATCCAGGCCGGCATGCTGGATCTGGAGATCGAGGAAATCGACGCCTGCGCCATCGCCGGACTGGTGATCGACCAAGCGCAGGGGCTGCTGGCCGAAAACGAGAATATTAAAATCTTCAACCACTTGCCGCCCAAAGGAGTATGAGATCGGAAGAGCACACGTCTGAACTCCAGTCACCGAATACGATCTC
>CALBTQ010000578.1 GCA_937967875.1 uncultured Pseudomonadota bacterium | reverse complement strand
TTACGCCGACGGCGCCGAACTGGGCGGGTCACCCACCGTCGCGCTACCCAAGAACCTGTGTGCACTGAGCCGGTGGGCGGCCAACGGGGAAGGCGGCCGCGCGGCCGAAACCAACCGCGGCAAAGAAGGCAGCGCCGTACTGTTGATCAACCCCGCGCAGGCCAAGGAAGCCTGGGGCGCCGGCCTGGGCGTGGCCGGCGTGTTCCGTTACAACAAAGGCGAAACGATTCCCGGTTCCGGCGAAGACGTACGCATGATCTACGGCGGCACGGCCTTCCTGAAATGGCGCATGCTCAACCTGGGCTTTGAGTACCTGCGTTCGTCCTACTCCTTCGACGAGGACGAGGATCCGTTGGTCGGCCAGGGCTATCACGTGTTCGGCGACGTCGAGCACAGCTCCGGCCTGGGCGTATTCGGCCGCTACATCCACTGGGATCCGACGACCGAAAACGACGATGAACTGCCCAGCACGGTGACCTCCTACACCGGCAACGACGCGGCCATCATGCAGGATGAAGACGCGGTGAGCTGGCTGGTGGCCGGTCTGTTCTATCAGGCGACCAAGTACGTGCGCGTATTCGGTTACTACCAGCGCGAATGGTACGAGGAAACCGACGCCGAAGACGACACCATCGCCGCCGAGCAGATCCTGGGCACCAAGCTGGATGTGAATTTTTAAGCAACGTCCGCAAATACGAACGGGATGCGGCGCGCAACCGCATCCCGTTTTTCTTTTAACGTAAGCGCGACGTCAGTGAACGTCGGGCAAGTGCTGTGCGAACGAGCAGTCGTTCACGTCGCCGTCCTCTTCCAGAATCGTCGAGTAGCCGTTGTCCCACCACAGTTCATTGAGGACGTACACCAGCTCGAACTGGTCGTTCCAGCATTCGGCCAGCGTCACTTCCTCGGCCGTCCACTCCTCGTAGACGATCTCGGGAATGTTGCCTTCGTTGACGATCATATCGCCGCGTCCCACGCCGTCGGCGTTCCACTGCGTGACCACCCAGAAGTGCTCGGCGATGTCCGTGCCGATCGTCCATTGATCCTCGTCGTCTTCCAGATCGACCATCGCGTCGAACTCGAAGACGCCCTCCAACGAAACCTCTTCCTCGTAGCTGTAATCGCCGTCGAGCGGGATCGTCAGATCGTCAGGCAGAAAATCAACGATCTCCATGTCCAGATGCCGGCCGACCAGCGTGTTGTAATCCACCGCGATCGACCCGGTCGCGTCGATGCGCTGCGGCCACAAATCCTTGCCCGCGCCGTAGTCGATGGTGAACGTGCCCACGCCGCGCCGCTGCGTCGTCGCGCTCGCCTCCACCTCGCCCTGCCAGATCGCCACCCAATCGTTTTCGTCCGTCGAGTTCTTGTCGCGCCATTCGTAGGTGTAGGTGAAAGCGTTGCCCTCGATGTTGGTCATCACGAACCGTTCGAAAACCATCGACAACCCGCTTTCCTTCCACGGCCCCCAAATCAGCGTCGTGCCGTCGAAGGACGAAGGCGAGAAACTGGTGATCTCGTCGATCACCGAAAGCACGGCCAACAGGTAGTCGTTGACGTCCATCGCGCGATCGACCGTGAATTCGTACAGCTCCGGCGTGTCGCCCACCGCCTTGCTTTTTTCGTCCTGCCCCGGCAGACGCAGCAGCAACGATTCCGGATCGGGCAGCGCGTCCAGAAAGTCCTGATAATCGCCGCTATCGTCGTCGTCGCCGTTATCGTCGTCGTCGTCGAAATCGTCGGTGATGTCGTCGTCATCGTCGTCGCCGCCGCAGCCGACGACCAGCAGCGCCGGCGTCAACAGCAACAGCCAAAGCCAATGTTTGCGAACCATGATTACCTCCCCGTTGCGGTTAGCCCCCGCCAATTCCTCCGCCCCATTAAACACCGGCCGCCGCCGGATCCGTCACCGCGCGGATGCACAAAACTTATTTCTCCGGCGATTCCGCGGTGCTCGTCCACAGCTTGCGCATGTTGACGTAGGGTTCGGTCACCGCCGTCGTCGCGCTTTGGTCGGTCAGCAAGCCGGCGTAATCCTGTTGCAGCATCGTCGCCGGAATGCGCACCTGCCCCAGTTCCTCCATCTTGCTCTCGTTGAACACGGAAAAGACCAGGTCGCCGTTTTCGAGTTGATCGATGAAGTAGATCGGCGGCGGATTGTCCGCGAACTCCTCCATGTTTTGCGTCAGAAAAACGAGTTTGATCAGCTCGACCACCTTGTCGTCGAGCCCGCGATCGAACAGCTCGATTTTTTCGCGCAGTTCCATCAACCCGAAACAACTGCGGAACGTCGGCTTGTTCTTCGCGCTTTCGCCGCCCATCACCAGCACGCTGCCCGCCATCGCCTCGCGGTCGCGGCCGCTCACTTCAGCCCAATGGTCGCGTAGCGAATCCGGATGCAATTGCAGCATCACGTTCTGTTTCATGTCGTGGTACAGCAGGTTCCCGTCGTTGAGCAGTCGCGCGCCGCAATCGCCGCACTGCACGGTGAACAACTCCAGGTTGAAGATGCGCTCCTTGAGCTCCGGTTCCAGCGTGACGTTGGCGCTTTGATACACCTGGGTCGTTTGGGCGGCGCCGCATTGCGGACACCGGTACTCCATTTCGATTTTACGGGACATGGCCGACTCGCTTTCCGGCAAAGGGTTGCGCTTCCAATTCCCTTGTAGCAGATCGCGCCGTACAGGGACAACCGGGGTGGCAATTACGGTTATCTTACGTAACGAAAACGCCCATTTTTGCGGTTTGACAAGCCGCGTCTTGGATGTCAACATTTGCTGGCCGCGATAGGGGGAAATACATTGCACATAGGCAAACTTGTCATTGCTTGCGCACTGTTGTTTTG
>CALBTQ010000577.1 GCA_937967875.1 uncultured Pseudomonadota bacterium | reverse complement strand
ACAAAGAAACGATTCACCTCTACTACCTGACCAACCGGCCGGAGTGAGGCGGGCGCGAGCTTGATTATTATTATCTGATGTTATATGCTCGTCCGGCAGCCGCATATGGAGTGGGTGATATGCTTCACCGTTTTACTCTTTTGACGATTTTATTATTGGCGCTCTCCCTCGTTGCTTGCAACGGCAACGACGATGACAACGACGATTCGGACGACGACAACGACGATAACGACGACGATGACGATTCGTCCGATGACGATGACGACGATTTCAACCTTCCCGACGGTTGGCGCATGGAGTTGGTGGACGATAATAAGGCTGGGCAAAATAATAAAATCGAATTATTGTCAAATATTCAACCAATAATTAGTTATCATTATTACAATTATGAAAAACATTCTAGGGTTCCCCAAATTGCTCAATTTTTAAACAATATGTGGATTATAACTCAAATTTCTATTGACAATGCTGAATCCAGTTTATGTTTTTTATTGGACCGATTCGATAATATACACCTGGGACTTGAGAATTACGGAAATCCAATAAAAACATTGTATACCACTAATATAACCGGTTCCTGGAACACAAAAACTGTTGCTGAAATCGTAAGATATGGATCTAGTAGAATAGATATGGCTTTAAACTCGCAAAATAAGCCCTATTTTATTTATGAGGATGACTATACAAATGAAGACTCGCTTTTTCTGTCAAAGTGGAACGGCGACAGTTGGAATAATGAGTATTTGGTCAAAGGTGACGACCCGAGAATCGCGATCGACTCCAACGACAATTTCCACATCGTCTACACGTTGCCCGACGATAACAACTATAAAGATGAGCTTTTTTATCTGACGAATGCGACCGGGGAGTGGGTAACCACCAAGATCGACGACACCGACGATTGCGAGGGAGAACCGGGGTATTCCGCATTGTCATTTTCTGGACATCAAATCGAAATTGACGACCAGGACAACATCCACTTAGCCTATACGGTTTCTTTTTACAAAGACGTCGATAGTCAATCCGGCTGGGACGGCCAAACAAAGTATGTGGAAATCGGCGCCGGTGGTAAAAGCGCCGCCATTGTTGAAAACCATACCTACTTGAAAGGGCTGGCTCTCGACGGCGATTCCGATCCGCATTTGCTGCTGGGAAAAAAGGAAGAAGACAGATACCTGCTCCACGTCTACTCAAAATCCGGCTCTACGTGGGAATCCATCAATCTCGGCATCGAGTCCGGCGATTCCGATCTCGAAGTTGATCAGGATGGATACATTCATATCAGCTTCGCGGACCTTGATGACCTTGACGTTCCCATCGCCCTCTACTACCTCACCAACCGGCCGCTGTGAGGCGGGCGCTTGTCCGGATTACTTGACACTCGCGCGCGCTTGACGGTACGTTGAACCATTATTTATCGACCGACATCGCCCGAGGCGGGAAGGCTGGATGAACGTGCGTCGTGTGACGATATTGTTGCTGATCGTTTTGCTGCTGAGCGCCGCGCCGGCGTCGGCCCAGCGGGGCGGACGCGTGAGCGTGGGCGCGGACGTGGGCATGCAAAAGCCGTACATGACGCATCCGCAGCCGCAGTACTTCCGCACCAAGCTCGACCTGGTCTTCGGCGGGCACATCGACTACGGCATCAGCGACCGCGCGGGCGTACAGTTCGGTCTGCTGCGCAGCGACCAGGAAGTCGAAGTGCGCGACGACAAGACCAACACGATGACCATGCAGGAGTTGTACTTCCACTTCCGCTGGAACCTGCTGACCGGCTACGTCGAGCCTTACGTGCTATTGGGCGCGGAGTATTACCTGATCAACCTCGATCCGCCGCTGGAGGACGAAAACGATCCCGGCGTGATGACCGGCCTGGGCGTGTCCGCCATCTTGTCGGACAATATATCCCTGGGGTTGTGCTCGCGCTTCAGTTATATTTTCGTGCAGGATTTCGATTCGGCCCGCGTGGTGCAGGGCCTGGCCACCGTGACGTTCTCGTTTTAAGGAGAGGCATCGCCCGTGCGACGTTCGCTGCTGATTCTCGCGGTTGTTTCGCTGCTGACCTTCGCGCCGGCGGCGTGGGCGAAGGATTTTAAAAGCAACACCTGCGCCGAGGGCGGCTTCATGTACCTGTTCGGCTTCGACGATCGCGCGGACTACATCCGCATCATGCCGACCGAAACCTACGGCGGTACGCTGTTCCAGGTGTTCGACTTCCCCTGGGCGCGCAACATGATCGGCGAGCTCAACTACCTGTACGCCGACGCGCGCGGCGAGGCCTTCGGCTGGCAGGGCGGCGACTCGAACCTGTTCGACTTGCGCCTGCACCACAGCGCGTTCAACGTCGGTTACTTTTTCGAAGGCCGGCGGCTGCACCCGTATTTCTCGGGCGGCTTCGGCGTCGCGGCGCTCATCTACGAGGACCGCGCCGGCGACCGTATCGACGAACAGGACCTGACGATCAACCTCGGCGGCGGCACCGACTACACGATCTGGGAAACGGGGCAGGCCGCGCTGGAACGGTTGGACCTGGGTTTTCGCGTGCGCTACTACTACATCTTCCAGAAGGAAGTGTTCAACACGGCGCTCAACGGCGTTTCGCTGACGTTGCGCCTCAATCTGCGGTGGTAATGATGAAACGCTTGGCGTTGGCCTTGTTGCTTATGCTGCTCGCGGCCGCGCCGGCCGCGGCGCTGATGGAAAACGATTTCGCCATCATGCCCCAGGCCGGCGGCGTGATGCTCGGCGGCGATCTGGGCGACATGTTCGCGGCCGACCTGGCCTTCGGCGGGGCCTTCGCCTACGGCGTAGTCGATTGGCTCGGCCTCGAGGCCGATTTCATCTACAGCGTTCACGAAGCGAGCGACGAAGACGAAACCGGCCAGATCGACCTGAGCCACTTCACCGCCCTGTTCGGGCCGCGCTTCAACTGGAACACCCAATACGTCGTGCCCTACGTGACGCTCATGGGCGGCGCGAGCTTCCTGGGCTACAAGGCCAAGTGGGTGGTCAAAGACACGACGCTCTCCGACGACAACAACGCGCACGGTTTCGGCGGCGCGCTGGGCGCGGGCGTCGACTTCTTCGTCGCCAATTCCTTCACCGTGGGCGTCGGCGGCCGGGTGGGGTACTTCTCGTCGAACCTCGAATACAAACACGCCGAAGAGGACGACGCCGAGGCCGGCGGCTACGCCTTCTACGCGGGCCTGCTGCGCTTCACTCTGCTTTTCTGAAATTCGCCATCGCCGCCAACGCCGCGGCCGCCCGCTCCGCGTTGGGGTACACCGGCAGGAAATCGCCCACCGCTTCCTCGGTCATTTTCACGAAACGCGGATGCCCGATATGCGCAACCAGAATCGGCATCTCCTGCGCCTTCGCGCGCACCTTGGCCAGGTCGTGGAAGATCATCTGCTCCATGCCCACGCCGCTGCCCACGAACGGGGCCACCGCGCCCCACGGAATGGCGATGAGCACCAGCAGCGCGTCGATCTGCGGATCGTCCAGCAGCGCGTCCAGCGCGATGTTGTAGACGCCCGAGGGCCCCACGTCCAGCGGATTGCCCACGGTCATCCACGCCGGCGCGACCGCCTGCACTTTCGCGATCGTTTCCGGCGAGAGCGTCGCCAGGCGCAGTCCGGCGGCGACGATCGTGTCGGTCGCCAAAATGCCCTGCGAGCCCGAGGTCGTCACCATCGCCACGTTCAGCCCCTTGGGCAGCGGGCAGTGGTCGAAGGCTGCGGCGAGGTCGGTCAGGTGCTCCAGCGAGCGCGCGCGAATGCCGCCGGCCTGGGCCAGCGCCCCGGCGAACACCGCGTCCGATCCGGCCAGGCTCGCCGTGTGGCTACCCACCGCCTTGGCGCCCGCGTCGGTCACGCCGCCCTTGAGCACGACGACCGGTTTGCGCGCCGCGCAGGTGCGCACGGCGTCCATGAACTTGGGGCCGTCGCCCACGCCTTCCAGGTACAGCGCGACCACGCGCGTGTCCGGATCGTCGGCCAGAAAATACAGAAAGTCCGCTTCGTCCAGGTCGATGCGGTTGCCCAGCGTGATCGCCTTGGACAGATGCAGGCCGTTGTAGGGCGCCCAATCCAGCAGGATCGAGCCGAAGACGCCGCTTTGCGCGATCAGCGCCACGCCGCCGCGCCGCAGGCTTTCCTCCTGCACCTCGGTCGAGGAAAAACGGCTGCGCGTGTCGACCACGCCCACGCAGTTGGGGCCCAGCAGGCGAATGCCCAAGGCCTCGGCCTTGGCCTTGAGCGACGCCTGACGCGCCGCGCCCTCCGCGCCGGTTTCGGCGAAGCCCGCGCTCTCGACGATCGCCAGCTTCACGCCGATCGCCGCGAGCTGTTCGACGCTGCGCTCGATGTGCGGCGCGGCCACCACGATGATCGCCAGGTCGAACGGACCCTCGCTCGCCGCGCTCGCGATGGTGGTGTGCGTGGCGCGGCCGAACACGCTGTTGCCCTTCGCGTTGACCAGCGTGACGCGCTCGGCGAAGCCGTGTTCAAACAGGTAGCGGGCGATGCCGGCGCTGAACAGTTTTTGGTCGCTGGCCCCGACGATGAGCAACTTTCGCGGGTCGAACAGCCGGGATAAATCGATGTGTTTCATGGCTGTCAGGATATAATCCGAACGGCCGTCGGATGCAAGGCATTCGGAAAAGGAGATTGAGGCGCCGCCATAAAATTGTGTGTCGATTCCGTTGTTGATTGAAAAGGCGTATTGAATTATCATTATAGCCTACTCCTGCGGAGACGTTGGGAGGACAATGGAATTTGTCTATAAGGAAGGTTGCCATGAAATATCCATATTATCTTCTCCTCATCCTTTGTCTATTCGTCTTCGCTTTTACCTACTGCGATGACGACGACGATAATGACGACAATTCAACGGATGATGATAATGACGACGACGCAACTGACGATGACGATGCGATCGATGACGACATATTCGACGATGATACATCCGACGACGATACGATCGACGATGGTGTTTCACCAAGAATCGGCAACGTTTACTGGGAACCGAATCCGACAGAGTTGCAGGAAATTGAGAATATCGGATATTGGTGGGTGAGCTACATTTATTTTACGGTATGCGATCCCAATAATGATCTTGCCCCGGATGGGGAGTTCTGCCTATTGGATATGCCGGTTATTACTGACCCCTGTTTGGACTGGAGAGATCTTGAAACCGATGGCGACGTCTATGATGTGGATGACTGTGACAATCCAACAACTTTTTGGCTAGCATACACGTTTGGCTCGATAGATGATCCGTTGGGCATCCCTCAGGGGGAATACTGCGCCCGGTTGATCGTGAGCGACAGCGCCGGTCATGAAGATATTCTGGAGGATATTTGCGTTACGCATGATCCGCCGGTGTCGATGTATTAATCAAATATCTTATTTGCCCGTCGTTTGCAAAAACATCGTTGTTGCTTCCCGGTGCGTTCTCGCCAATAATGACCGCAACGATTTTCACGCGAGGGAACGATGGACGATCGACCGCAACTTATCCTCTTCGACATGGTTGGCGTGCTGGTGCGCATGCGGGGCGCGCCGGAGTTGCTGGCCTGGATCGAAGACCGCCTGACGCCCGCCGAACTGTGGCAGTGGTGGATCGACTCCCCGGCGGTGGTCGCCTTCGAAACCGGCCGCATGAGCGGCGAGGACTTCGCCGCCTACGCCGTGCGCGAGCTGCAACTGCCGCTGTCCGCCGCTGAGTTTCTTACCACGATGGTCGACTGGTTCGACGGTCCGTTCCCCGAAACGCACGAGACGCTCGCCGCGCTGTACGGGCGCTTTCCGCTGGCGATCCTCTCCAACTCCAACGCGCTGTTTTACGAAAAATTGCGCACGATGGACCTGCTGCCGTTTTTCGGGCAGACGTTCTTCTCGCACCTCACCGGCTTGCTTAAGCCCAACCCCGACGCCTTCACGCAGGTGGTCGAGCAATCCGGCGTGCCGGCCGATAAAATCCTCTTTTTCGACGACAACAAGTACAACGTCGACGCCGCGCGGGAGCTTGGTTTTGACGCTCGCCTCACCCGCGGGATGGCGGCGGTGCGGGAAATTCTCAGCGATTTGAACCTGTTGTCTTAGTTCTAATTTTTTCTGCAAATAATCCGCCAATTGTCTTGCCATACGCCCGGGCGAGGAGTATGATTTTACTGGGGGCATAACAGAATTATTGGAGGTGCGCGATGCGTTGCGCCGGATTCGTCCTTGTGTCCTTGCTGATCCTTTTTTCGGTAAACCTTATCTCCTGCGATGATGACGACGATTCCGCCTCAGATTCAGCATCAGCCGACGATGACGACGATTCCGGCGACGACGATGCCGTCGACGACGATTCGCTGAGCGATGACGACTCGACGACCGACGACGATTTTATCGATGACGACGACGATGACGATGCCGTCGATGACGACGACGATGATGACGACGATGACGACGATGACGATACCGGTCCCACGTATTTGATGGTTTTCGGTCTGAATGACAGCGAGTACACGTCTTTTCGACAAGCGGAAAAAGGGTGGATCGAACAGGCAATGCCCAATCCGTCGACCGGCTGGCCCGGAGCGGAATTGGGCCCGATGTCCTTCGCCGACGGTCAACAAGGATACGGCGTCTGGAACCAATTCGGCGACATGGTCTCGGCTTTGCACTATTGGATGGATTACGATCCGGACACCGGTTGGTCCTTGAAACCCATGCGGCCCCAGGCGCATATGAACGCGGCGGTAACCAACATCAGCGCCTACGGCGCCGGCGGTAATTTCTGGGCTTCATCGTATGTCTGGCAGATCTTTGTGACCAATAACTACCTCTACCAGTACAGCGACAATATCCCCGGCGAAGAATTGGACGGCCACCCGGGCGCGAACCACAACGCCATGTACTTCTTCGATGCCGCCAACGGTTTTGTTTCCGGCAGCGGCGACAACGGCAATTATTTCCTGCGCCTGCTCAACAACGATTGGCAGTGGATCGGCATGCCGGCGGGATTCGGCGATTACCAATTTAAAGTCCTGGAAATGTTCGACATGCAAAACGGCCTGGGGATCGTCGATGCGAATGCGCAAACGTCGCGCCTGCTACGCATGACCGACGATATCTGGACGCCGGTGACGCCGCCGCTGGGCTGCGCGAACATGCCTCCAGAAGGGGTGTTCGGCAACGAAGACCGCGCGGTGGTCATCAAGTATTCGCAGACCGAAGAGCGGTTCTGGGATTGGCGCGACGGCCAATGGTCGTGCCGCCGCATCGACGAGACCGACGATTCGGTGCGAATGATTCACGCGACGGTCTGGCGCAACGGCCGCGTCTTTATCGCCGGCCTGAAGAACAACGCCGAGCCGGTGTTGTACGAAGTGCTGGCCGATTCGGTGGTCCCGGTGGATGTGCCGCACGAGATCACCACGATCTACGGCGTGTTCTCCCTCGGCGCCCAGGCTCCGCATCAGGCCAACTGGCGGTTGATCTTCAACTAAGAGAAATGACGATGAAAAATCGGGGGCATGATTCGGTCGTGTCCCCGTTTTTTTATATGGTCAGGAAAGGTATCGGCTGGTCCTGGATTCCCGCCTGCACGAGAATGACGATCCTTCCTGTCATCCCAAAATCGACTCGGTATCCGTCAACAACGAGCACAGACTTCCGGGCGCGTCAGCGCCGGGCGAGCGTACGAAAAATGAGCGTTAAAAGTTAAAAGTCGAGCATCGGCTGATCGACGATCTCGATGTCGTCGCGCGGCGTGAAGACGAACTTCGAGTCGGGCAGGCCGCGATTGAACTGCTGGTTGGTGAGCCGCAGCATCGTCTTGTTGCCGTAGGCGTCCACCGATTCGATCGCCTGCACCAGCGACGTGTTCGCGTCCACGTGCAGGATCATCGACTGGAAGCCCGCCGGTTTTTTCGGTACGAGCTTGATCCGCTTGCGGCCTTCCACCGGCTCCAGCAGCGACGCCTCGTAGGTGTTGCACAGGTCCACCTGCCCGGTGAGGATCGCCAGCGGCTGCCGGATGTCGAACTGGGCGCCGGTCTTGGTCACATAGGCCTTCTTTTCCTCTTCGCTGACCATCACCAGCGTCGCGCCGTCGCTGATGATCTGCTTCTTGGTCGGCGTGTCGTACTCCCACCGCAGCTTGTTGGGCTGCGCCAGGAAGATGCGGCCGGACGCCGTGCGCTCGATGCCGCCCATCTGCGCCAGGGTGGTCGTCTGCGCAAAGTCGAAGGACAGGTCCTTCGCCTGGCCGTATTTTTTCTGAATGCCCGCCTGCACGTCCGCCAGCTCGTCGGCCGGAGCGGCGACGGGCAGGGCGAGCAGCGCGAACACGATGATCGTCAAGAGCGTTTGTCGCATGGGTCTCTCCTTGTTTGCCTTTGGACCACGCGCGGGCCCAAAAGGTTCACCGCCGCGCATCCTAGCAAAACCCGGCCCGCCGGTCAGCAGGAATAATTACTGCACCTATATTTCATTCATTGTGCGGAACCTCGGCCGGCGGCGACGCGCATGGGGCTTTGTCATGCCCGCGCAGGCGGGCATCCAGGATTG
>CALBTQ010000576.1 GCA_937967875.1 uncultured Pseudomonadota bacterium | reverse complement strand
CCTCATCGTTGTAATAATTGGTCTAAAGCCACTGAATGTTAACACGAAAAATTTGGATTATCAACAATCTATCGCCCTTTAACGTCGTTGCCCCACAAAATCTTGTGCAATTGAAGCTGGAGACGCAGCGGCAGACCTGCGGCAAGAATCCAGTCGGCCGCCTCCGCCGGATTCAGCCGGCCGGCCACCGGCGAAAGCAACAAGGGACAACGGTCGGCCAAATCATTTTTTTCAATGAAGTTCACGGCAAAATCGAAGTCGGCGCGATCGGCCACGACGAACTTCAGTTCGTCGGTCGTCTGCAAAAAGCGCAGGTTTTCCGCCAAAAACGGCGTTTCCGCGTGGGCCGAGGGCGGTTTGACGTCGACAATCCGCCGCACGCGCGCATCGACTTTTTCGATCGACAGCGTGCCGTTGGTTTCCAGCAGCACGGTCCGGCCGTCGTCGGCTAACATTTGCAGAAGTAGATTGATATCCGGTTGCGCCAGCGGTTCGCCGCCGGTGACCACCACCAGCGGCAAACCCGCCGCACGCGTTTCATCGAGCAGTTGGGCGATCGTGCGTTCCTCGCCGCCGTCCCAGGCATAAGCGGTGTCGCACCAGGCGCAACGCAGGTTGCAGCCCGTCAGGCGGATAAAGAACGCGGGCAAACCCTGTCGCGTCGACTCGCCGCTAATGCCGGCGAAGGTCTCGCAGATCAGCAGCTTAGAAATGGATGAGGCTGAAGGCTTCGCGGTTGCCAAGTTTCTGCCGTCCATTCAGGAAGTCCAGTTCAACGACGAACGCGCATTCGACCACGTCGCCGCCCATATCCTCGACCATGTCGGCCACGGCGTCCATCGTCCCGCCGGTAGCGAGCAGGTCGTCGAACAGCAGCACGCGTTCGCCCCGGGCGACGGCGTCTTCGTGAATTTCGAGGGTGTCGGAGCCGTACTCGAGTTCATAGGAGGCGCTGCGCGTTTTCCAGGGCAGTTTGCCGGGCTTGCGCACGATCTGGAAGCCGCAACCCAGCAGATAAGCCAACGCGCCGCCGAAGATGAAACCGCGCGATTCGATGGCCAGCACCTTGTCGAGTTTCTTGTCGCGGTAGCGCGCGACCAGCAGATCGATCACTGTCTTGAACGCCTCGGGGTCGGCGATCAGCGTGGTGATGTCCTTGAACAAAATGCCCGGCTTGGGAAAGTCCGGCACGTCGCGAATCGTTGCGGCCAGTTGCTTAATGTCCATCCAACCCTCTCCTTTCAAAATGCATCAACGAGCAGGCAAGTATTTCAGCGGATCGACCGCCTGGGAACCGATGCGCAACTCGAAGTGCAGCATCGGCTTTTCCGCGCGGCCCGATTGTCCGACCTCGGCGATTTTCTGTCCGCGTTTTACGCGCTGGTCCTTTTTCACCCACAACCGCTGATTGTACGCGTAGATGGAAACGAAACCGTTGTTGTGCTTGACGATCACCATGTTGCCGTAGCCTTTGAAGCGGCTGGAGGCCATGATGACCGTGCCCGCTTCGGCGGCATACACCGGCGTGCCTGCCGGGGCTTCGATTTCCAGCCCGTGCGCAATGACGCCCGCGTGGCGGTCGCCGAATTTACGCGTCACCTTGCCGCCCTGCACCGGCCAGATGAATTTATTCTCGCCGTTTTCTTCGACGGGCACGGTCGCGGGCGTCGGTTCGGGCGTCGGCTCGGGGCGCGCATTCATCTCCGGCGTGGGCTCGGGCCGTTCATAGGGTTTGGGGGTCGGCGACGGTTTGGGCGTGCGCTCGACGGGCTTGGGCGTCTTGGTCGGTTCGGGCGTGCGGTAACGCCCGGTGGCGTCGCTGACGCGCTCTTCCGGGAAGCGGGGAATTTTCAGCTTTTCGCCGATCTGCAGGTTGTACGGATCGACGCCGGGATTGGCTTCCTGAATTTCCTGGACCGACACGCCGTACTCCTTGCTCAGGTCGTACATCGTGTCGCCGGATTCGATTACGTGGTAATAGGCGCATCCGGACAACGTCAGGAGCATCAAGAGCAGCGCCGGTAAAATCGCGTATCGCAAGGTCAACCTCCGCACTTGCTGACGGCCAATTCCACAGCCTGCTCCGGCGTATCGGCCGGGAAGACGCCTTCGATCTCCCACGAGCCCAGGCCGATCACCGGTTTGCCCATTTTCAAGCCGACCGCGATTTCCGACAGCGTGCCGTAGCCGCCGCTGACCGCGATCAGCGCGTCGGCGCTGTGCGCCAGAATCACATTGCGCGCGTGGCCCATGTTGGTGACGATCTCCACGGCCACATGCTCGTTCGCCGTGCGCCGCCGCGGGCCGGGCACGACACCGACGACCAGGCCGCCCGCTTCGTGCGCGCCGCGACTGGCCGCCGCCATCACGCCGCCCAGACCGCCGCTGAGCAACACCGCGCCGCGCTGGGCGATGGCCCGACCGACCGCTTCGGCGCGCGCCGCGATATGCGCATCGCAGTCACCCGCACCGATCACGGCAAGAGATCGGAAGAGCACACGTCTGAACTCCAGTCACCGAA
>CALBTQ010000575.1 GCA_937967875.1 uncultured Pseudomonadota bacterium | reverse complement strand
CGACGACGATACGGTCGACGACGACACCACCGACGATGATTCCGTCGACGACGATACGGTCGACGACGACTCAATCGACGATGATACAGTCGATGACGACACAACCGACGACGACGACACCAGCGATCTGCTCTTCGAACACATCGAAGGCTTCAAGAACGTCTACAACAGCGGGCCGTCCCTGGCCCTGGCGCCCGACGGCGAGCGGGTGGTGATCGCCCAGTACATGGACGAACTCTACGTCAACCGCGGCTACCCCGACGACGTGCGCACCGAGCAAATGGTGCGCGACGACGTGGAAGATCCGCACCTAGCGGTCGACGCCGACAACCGCGTGTACATTTCCTTCCTCGAAGAGGACATGAACGTCCTGAAGTTGCTCAGCGACACCGGCGACGGCTTTAACGTCGAAACGGTCGATCACCTGGCCCTGGCGTACGGTCATGACATCGCCGTGCGCAACGGCGTGGTCCAGGTCGCCTACTTCGACGCGGCGACCATGAAATTGATGCTGGCCACCAAGTCCGGCGGCGGCTGGACGCGCCAGGAAGTCGACGGCGGCGCCGCGATCGTCGACGTCTCCGTCTGCGTCGACCACAACGGTTTCGTCATCATCGCTTACGGCAAATTGATCGACCCCGCTGACGAAACATGGGAACTGTTCGTCGCTTCCAACCGCTCCGGTTCCTGGGTGCTGCACGACGTGCCGACCACCACTGGTCGCGGTCGGCTGATCGACATGACGCTGGACGCAAGCGGCTTCTCGCACATTGCGCACGCGCTCAATC
Organism: uncultured Pseudomonadota bacterium; assembly: GCA_937967875.1. Classification (GTDB taxonomy): domain Bacteria; phylum Lernaellota; class Lernaellaia; order Lernaellales; family Lernaellaceae; genus CALBTQ01. Next base: position 1,733 of record CALBTQ010000575.1, on the reverse strand, counting down.
GCACCGTTTACTACACGACCAATCTCGGCGGCGTCTGGCAAACCGAAGAGGTGCACACCGTTCCCTGGTGGGAGCTGCCCACCCTCACCTCCATCGGCGTCGACAGTTTGGACAATCCGCGCCTCATGTTTCAGGCGAACATGGATTACGACGAGCACAATTACTACTGCGACGCGCTCGGCGGCGACTGGTCGTGCTTCTCGCCGGTGGACTGGAATTTGATGGAGCATCCGTCCCTGGCGGTCGACGACGGCGACGACATTTACTTCGCCGCCCTCGACTCCCTGAGCATCATGCTGGTGTCCTACATCGACGGCGTGATCGACGAACAAAATCTCGGCGTGCATCGCCGCGCCGAGGAAGACGTTTCGCTGGCGCTGGACACGCAGGGCCGCCCGCACGTCGCCTACCTGCTCAGTTACGATTTCGAGGTCGAGCCCACCATGCTCTTTTACGGTTCTCGGATCGACGACGAATGGACGATGACGCACATCGCCTCGGCCGGGACATGCGCCGGGTGGCCCAAGCTGACGCTCGATGCGCAAGACCACGCGCACATCGTTCATCTGGACGCCGCCAACCACCTGACGTACACGACCGACGCGAGCGGCGCCTGGACCACCGCAACGGTCGACGCTTCGGGCGCGATCGATGAAACCTTCACGCAAACACTCGACGACGCCGGGCGCGTGCACGTTCTGTATCGCAACAACACCCAACATTGCATGTGCGTGGCCCATCAGACCGCCGGCGGCTGGTCCGTCGAAAAAATCCTGGCCGGCTATCCCAGCTCGCCCGACGCCATGGCCTTCGACAACGCCGGTCGGCTGCACGTCATTTTCTTGTCGAGCAGCGGTCAGACCGTCTACGGGCGGTACGCGGGCGGCGTCTGGTCCTTCGAAATTCCGTTGCCCGAGACGACCTCGCTCGAAGAGCAGGCCCTGGCCGTCGACAGCGCCGGGCAGCCGCACATCGTGTATGTGGATTCGCCTCTGTACGCGTACCATCTCTGCAAAAACGGCGGCGTCTGGCAAACCGAACAAGTGTTTTTCCTGGGCAACAGCACCGGTTTGTCGATCGACATCGACGACAACGACATCATCTACGGCATCATGAATTACATCAGCAACTCGCTGGTCTACTTCACCAACCGCAGCGGCGTCTGGACCGACGTGCGCGTTCTTGCCGACAGCTCCTACACGCGCAAGAACGCGATAAAGGTCCACGGCGACACGGTGCATGTAATCAGCGACTTGTCGTTCGTTTATTACTATCGCTTCCCTGTCTGGTTCCCGGGCAACGATTAGCCGCGCACCTTGCAGCGGATCGACGGCGTTGTTAGTCTGCACCTACGATCTTGCTGCGAGGAAATCGGTTGAAGTACGACCCTGACGATCTGTTGCTGCGCCCCGACGAGGTGGGGAAATGGCGCAATGTGCTCAACGCGGTCGTCGTTTCCGCCGTCGGCCTGACGATCCTCGCCGTCATCGCCCTGGTGATGATCTACAACCTGCTCTCGATCGGCCTGCCCAAACTCGACACCATCGAAGATTACCGCCCGAACCTGGTCACCGAGGTCTTCGACCGTCGCGGCACGAAAATCGGCGAGTTCAAGTTCGAAAATCAAAGCCGCTACCTGGTCGCCTACGACGAGGCGCCCCCACACGTCGTGCAGGCTTTCGTCTCGAGATCGGAAGAGCGTCGTGTAGGGAAAGAGTGTAGATCTCGGTGGT
>CALBTQ010000574.1 GCA_937967875.1 uncultured Pseudomonadota bacterium | reverse complement strand
CTCTTCCGATCTCATCATCAAGCGGATGAATAGGCAGCCCTATCGTTGGGAGTTTCACAACAAGCACGTAAACCGCCATTACGTGCTCATCGACCGCGTCATCAAGTGGCCCGACGGCCGCGACGTGCGTTTCGAGCTGGCCACCGACGTCACCGACCTACGCAGCGCCGAAAACGACCGGTTGAAACTCGAAGGACAATTGCAGCAGGCCCTGAAAATGGAAGCGATCGGTCGGCTGGCGGGCGGTGTGGCGCACGATTTCAACAACCTGCTGACCGGCATCACCGGCTACACCGAGTTGCTGCTGTCCACGCTCAACGACGACGATCCGATTTTCGGCACCTTGCTGGAAATCAAAAAAGCCGGCGACCGGGCGGCGGCGCTGACCACCCAATTGCTCGCCTTCAGCCGCAAGCAGATCATCAATCCGAAGGTCGTCGATTTGAACGCCCTGGTGAGCGATTCCACCAAAATGCTCAAACGGCTCATCGGCGAGGATGTCGAGTTGCGATTCATCAAGGGCCAAAACCTGGGACGCGTCAAAATCGATCCCCATCAGCTTGAACAGGTGTTGGTCAACCTGGCGGTCAATGCGCGCGACGCCATGGAAAACGGCGGCGAGTTGACCATCGAAACCGCCAACGTGACCATCGATCGGGAATACGCCGAGCAGCACGTGGACGCGAAGGTCGGCGAATATGTGATGATCGGCGTCAGCGACAATGGTTGCGGCATGCCGCCGGAAGTGCTGGAGCATCTGTTCGAACCGTTTTTCACCACCAAGGAAAAAGGCAAAGGCACCGGGCTCGGCCTGTCGATGATCTACGGCATCGTCAAACAAAACGACGGCTTCATCACCGTATACTCGGAAGTGAACACGGGAACCGTCATTAAAGTATACCTGCCGCGCGTGCAGGGCGACGTCGAAACGGCGCGGCCGAAAACGGCCGACGCTCTACCGTTGGGCAACGAGTCCATCCTGCTGGTCGAAGACGAGGAAACGGTGCGCAAGCTCGCCAAACGCATCCTGGAGCGGCACGGCTACCGCGTGACCACCGTCGAAAACGGTGAACTGGCCCTGCTGACGGTCGAACAATCTCCCGACCCCTTCGATCTGCTGCTGACCGACGTGATCATGCCGGGCATGAACGGCCGCCAACTGTTCGAGCAACTGCGCGCGGTGCAACCGGCGCTCCGCGTTCTGTTCATGTCCGGTTACACGGAAGACACCATCGCCCATCACGGCGTGCTGGAGGAAGGCACGAACTTCATCCAGAAACCGTTCTCCGTGGAAAGCCTGGTGCGCAAGGTGCAGGAAGTGATCGGCGGCGATTGAACCGCCCCAGGATTTTGTCGTCGCAGCGGATCGTGCTAAGGTGCGCTGAATTTCAATTCGGTCGCCGCATGACTCATTCGCCAGACAATCCGCCCGCCCCGCTTGGCCGCCTGTGGCCGCTGATGGTCGGCTTGTGCGCCGTCGTCGCCTACCTGGGCAAACTGACCAACGGCTTTTTGTTGTGGGACGACAAACGGTTCATTCACCAGCGCGAACTGATTCACGATTTCGCCAACCTGCCGCAGTTTTTCGCCACGGGCATCGACGGGCTGTACCGGCCGTTGCGCACGACGCTCTACGCGCTGAGCTACGACGTGTTGGGCTTCGGCGAGCACGCGCTGCCCTATCAGATCGTCGGCCTGCTGCTGCACGCGCTGTGCGCCGTGTTTGTCTGCCTGCTGTTTTATCGCCTGACGAAAAGCAACTTCGTCGCCGGCGTGGCTGGTTTGATTTTTGCCGCGCACCCGATCCACGTCGAGCGCGTCGCCGGGGTGACGGCCAGTTACGATCTGCTCGGCGACGGCTTGCTGCTGATCGCCCTGTTCATGTACGCCGGGCGCTTCAACAAAAATCGCCCGCGCTGGCGCAATTACCTGTACCTGTCGCCGCTGCTGCTCTCGGTGTTTTCTTCGGAGATGGGCGTGACGTTCCTGCCGCTGATCGCGGTCATCGATTTCGTCTCCGCCAAACGCGTGCAGGACCTGTTCACCTGGCGCTATTGGAAACACTATCTGGCCGCGGCGGCGGTCGTCGGTTTTTACTTCGCAGTGCGCCTCAGCGTACTGGGGACGCTCGATCGCGCGGTGGCGCGCCCGGCCGAGGTTTTAATGTACAACCTACTGACGGTGGCTACCACCTGGCTTTACTACCTCAAGCTGTTCGTTGCGCACTGGCAGATGGCATCTTTTCAATACCTGCTGTTCGCCGAAACGGTCCGTGATGACGTCAGCTGGATGGCGATGGAGATCCAAGCGCAACTGGCGCTGATCGCTGTGCTCGGGCGCAAAAAATGGCCGTGGGCGTCGCTGGGCATTCTATGGTTTTTCGCCGCGCTGCTGCCGTTCTCGCAGATCATGCCCAACACGCCGTACTTCCAGGAACGTTACGCCTATCTGCCGCTGGCCGGTTACGCGTTGATCGTCGCGGCGATCGCCGACGCGTCGGCCCGCTCGTTCAAGCCGCGCAAGTCGCGTTTTGCGGCGACGCTGATCGGCGCAGCCTACCTGGCGATGCTCGCCTCGTACACCGCCGTGTACACCAAGGCCTTCGCCGACGACTTCACGCTCTGGAGCCGCACCGCTCGCGTCGCCCCCTGGCACGCCGGCGCGCAAAACAACGTCGGCACCGCCTACATGCAGCAGGATAAGTACGCCGAAGCGATTCCCTTCCTCGAAAAGTCCGCCGAACTGGATTCGCGATTTGAAATTCCGCTGCGCAACCTGGGACGCTGCTTCGAAAAGTTGGAGCGGCCCGACGACGCCTTCCGGGCTTACGGGCGCTACCTGAAACTGATTCCGCAAGACGAGCAGACGCGCTTGCGCCGGGCGACGATCGGCCTCGCCAACGGTCATTCCCCAGAGGTGATCGCCGAACTCGAACCGCTGATCGCCAAGGGCGTGAGCGAGCCGCGCCTGTTGCTGGCGCTGGCCATGGCCTACCGCGACGAAGGGCGGATTCCGGTCGCGCGCGAGGCGCTGACGCAATACCTCTCGCTGCGCCCCGAGGATGAGCAGGCGAAATCGATGCTGGCGAATCTGCTGCCCGAAGCCGAGACTCCCTAATCCACGCCGGTTTTCCCTCCGGGGATTTTTCTGGCCGGTCACCCCGGTTGGTGCTATAATTCTCCTCTAGATCGGAAGAGCACACGTCTGAACTCCAGTCACCGA
>CALBTQ010000573.1 GCA_937967875.1 uncultured Pseudomonadota bacterium | reverse complement strand
TCGTCCAGATCCCACTCATATGCGAAGGGAAAACCCGTTTCCGGCACGGTCGTCATATACGTGGCTTCCCAGTCGGCGGGCTGCGGCAACCAATTGCGCCACAACAACAGATACACCGGGCGGCCGGTCAGATCGCCTTCGCCGCTATAGGAGATCTCGCCGGTCAGCAGCGTGGGCTCGACGGTGTCGTCGTCGCTGTCGTCGTCGGCAGTATCGTCGTCCGGCGACCAGGCGACGACCTCGTAGGTCAGATCGACCGTCTCGCTTTCCGCGCCGCAGCGGTCGACCAGCTTGACGCTCAGCGAGTGTTCGCCCTGCGCGCCGGGCATGAACGAAAAGCCGATCGCCCGATCGTCGGCCACGGCCGTGCACGGCGCGTTGCCCGCCGCCGGAAAGCCTTCGGACGTTTGGGCGTCGAAGGTGGCGACGATCTCGCCGCCGCCCGCGTTGCACTGCGCGTCGTCGTAGGACAGGAACACCTCGATCGTCGCCAGTTCCGACACCTCGCCGCCGGCCGCGACGGCCTGACTGTCGGCGTACAGCACCGCCTCGGCGAGCGTCGGCGCGTCGTTGTCGTCGCAGGCGCCGGGCACGGGCGTGCCTTGCGCGCCTTCGTCATCGTTATCGTCGCGACCGTTGCAGGCGCTCCAGGCCAACGCCAAGGCCAGCACCAACACCACGGCCCAGGAAATCATCTTGCGCTTCATCGCACCTCCCAAAAGACGATCCCGATTGTAGGCCGGGGCGAAAACGTGTACAACCTAGCCGATGCCGAAATCCGACGCCTACGAAAAAGCGATTATCGAGCCCTCCATCGCGCGGTTGATCAATCGATCGGTGGCCGAACGCGTGCTGCTTTTCCCATTGAAAGATCACCTGGAGGCGTTCCTGGCCCAGGCCGGTTACGACCGCAAGCGCGCGCGGCGTCTCGGCACGACCTATTACTATCCGCCGCCGGAGAAGGGCCGCCCCGGCGTGTTGGGCGATTTCTTCGGCGCGCCCGAAACGGCGGCGTTGGTCGAGCCGCTGATCGCCCTGGGCGCGCGCGAGCTGGTGTTTTTCGGCATCGCCGGCAGCATCGACCGCCGCTTTCGCCTGGCCGACACAGCGACGGCGCAACTGGCCTTCGCCGACGAAGGAACCGGCAAGCACTACTTTCCCGACGAGACGCTGTTTTATCCGGACCGGGAGCTGTTCGAGCGGTTGGAAACCCATTTGCACGCCCACGAGCTCGCCCCGCGCCCGGCGGCGATCTGGACGACCGACGCCCTCTACCGCGAAACGCCGAGCGAGGTGAACGCGCAGGCCGCGGCCGGCCGCTCGCTGGTCGAGATGGAAATCTCCGCGCTCTACGCCGTCGCCGCCTTCCGCGAGGTCGCCGCCGCCGCGTTCGTCACGGTCAGCGACGAGCTGTTTACCGGCCACTGGTTGCCCGGCACGCGTCGGCCCAAGTACCGGCGCGCCATCGCCCGCGTCATGGCCGCGCTGGAGGCCTGGCGATGAGTTCGCTTATCGAGCTGCAACGCTACGAGTTGACCGCCCGCCTGGGCGATCCGCGCCGCGATTTCGAAATCGTCGAGCTGCCCGTGCAGGTGCGCGTCTGCCCGCTGACCGGCCGCCGAGCGCGCATCACGCCCGCGCGCATCAAGGGCGAAACCCTGCGCGAGGACGTGTGGCCCGACGTGACCGAGGCGGTCGAAGCCAGCCGCGCGAATTGCCCGTTCTGTCCCGAGGCGACCGCGCGCACGACCTGCACCTTCGACGAGGCGCGCTTCGGCTTCCGGCGCCTGACCCGCGGTGAAGCGCTGCTCTTCCCCAACCTTGCGCCCTACGGACCCTACAGCGCGGTGACGATCATCGGGCATGAGCACTATTGCGAGGTCGGCGCGTTCGACCCGGCGCGCTACGCCGACGCCTTCAAGCTCTCGCGCGACTACCTGCGCGGGGTGTTGGCCCGCGACGAATCCGTGCGCACCATGGCGATTACGCAAAACCACCTGCCGGCCAGCGGCGGAACCCTTGTGCATCCGCATCTGCAGGTGCAGGCCGACGCCGTCGCGCCGTCGTTCCCGGCGCTGCTGTGGGACAGCCTGGCGGCCTTTCACGCGCGCACCGGCGCGGGCTTCTGGGACGAGCTGCTGGCGCTGGAGCGTCGTCTGGGCGAGCGCATCGCCGGGCGCACCGGCGGCTGGACGTGGCTGACGATGTGGGCGCCGCAGGGGATGCTCGAAGTGTGGGGTGTGCACGACGGTCCGCCGACGGTCGCGACGCTGACCGACGACGCCGTCGACGAACTGGTCGCCGGGCTGCTGACCGTGCAGCGCTGGTACAAGACGCAGTGCAAGAACAGCTTCAACTTCGGCCTCTACCTGCGCCGCGACGATATGCCGGGCGCGCGGCTGGCCTGCCGCATTCTGGCCAGATCGGAAGAGCACACGTCTGAACTCCAGTCACCGAATACGATC
>CALBTQ010000572.1 GCA_937967875.1 uncultured Pseudomonadota bacterium | reverse complement strand
CAGCACAAATTCCCGGTCGAGGAAACACAGCGGTTCAAGAATATGCGCGCCGACCTCGGGGTGTTGGCCCATTTCGTTCCAGTCGCCGTCGGCCAGTCCGCCGGGTTTGTCGATGGTGGACAGCTCGATGACGATCTTGCCCACGTCGTGGAGCATGCCGCCGCGGCGAAGGATTTTCAGGTCGCGCTTGGACAGCCCCATTTTTTCGCCGAGGCGCGTGGCGTAGCGCGTAACGCGCTCGGAGTGACCGGCGGTGCTGGGGTGCTTGGCTTCGATCGCGCGGGTCAGGGAGCTGATGACGCTGACGTAGATTTCCTCCATTTCGCGCGATTTTTGTTCGAGCTCTTTGTTTTTCTGCTCGAGTTCGAGGATCTTTTCTTCGAGACGATCCACGAGTTTCTGGCTGTATTGTTTGAGGTAGTGGCTTTGCTCGGCCGGTTTGACCAGGTCGCGCCGGCCGGAGAAATATTCCTCGATCGTGTCGACGAAGGTGTCGGGGTTGATCGGTTTTTGCATGTAGCCGTCGCAGCCGGCGACCAGACTTTTTTCGCGGTCGCCTTTCATCACGTTGGCGGTCAGCGCGACGATCGGAGTTTTCGCCAGCGATTCGATGGCCTTGATCTTGGTGGTGGCCTCGTAACCATCCATGCCGGGAATGTTGATGTCCATGATGATCAGATCGGGGCGCTTTTCCATGGCGAGTTGGATGCCGGAGATGCCGTCGTCGGCCTCCAGCACGTTGTAACCGGCGTTTTCCAACAAGCGCCGGACCAACAATTTGTTTTCAAAATTGTCTTCGATATAAAGAATCGTTCTCATTCTTGGCTGTCCGCCTTCTTTATCGTCTTTCGTTCGTCGGTTTTCGCCAAGGGAATCGTGAAATGGAAGGTCGAGCCTACCCCCTCGGTGCTCGAAACCCAAATACGACCGCCATGCATCTCAACAAATCTCTTGCTGATCGTCAATCCGAGTCCGCTGCCGCCCTGTTGGCGGGCCGTGCCGGAATCGAGCTGGCGGAATTGTTCGAAGGCGCTGTCGATCTTTTCCTGCGGCATGCCCATGCCGGTGTCGGTCACCGCCACGTACAGTTCGCGGTCGCCGGCCTTGGTGTTGATGGTGATCACGCCTTGCTGCGTGAACTTGACCGCGTTGCTGACGAGGTTGAGCATCACCTGCTTCAGCCGCATCTTGTCGCCGTAGACCAACGGCATGTCCGGATCGGTATTGGCGACGATGTGCACCGGTTTGTCGCGCACCAGCCCCTCGCCGGTGGCCAGCACCTGTTCGAGCAGATGGGACATCTCGAACTCCTCCTTGTTGAGCTCCATCTTGCCCGATTCGATTTTGGAAAGGTCGAGGATGTCGTTGATCAAGCCCAGCAGGTGCGTGCCGGAGTTGAGGATGGCCTCGAGGTCGGTGTTTTGATTCTCGGTCAGCGGACCGTCGATGCCTTTGAGGATCAACTTGGAAAAACCGATGATCGAGTTGAGCGGCGTGCGCAGTTCGTGGCTCATGTTGGCCAGAAACTCGCTTTTCATGCGGTCGGATTCGCGCGCTTTTTCGTAGAGGTCGCGCAGCTTGCGGTTGGCGCGCTGCAACTCCACGGTGCGCTCGGCGACTTTGCCTTCGAGGCGGTCGATCAAGCGCAGCTTGTCGATGGCCAGACCGGCGATGTTGGCGACGGTGGTCAGCTTGTCGACGTCTTCCTCGGTGATCGTCCGGCGTTTGTAATAATGGTCGGCCAGCAGAATCCCGATCATCCGGTCGGCGCCGCGCATGGGGACGATCAGATATGCTTTGCTTTTCCAGGCCTGCAACTGCGCCTGCGGCACGAACATGTTGCCCCACGGATTGTTGACCAGCACCGCTTTGGCTTTTTGAAAGGCGCGGCTTTCCTCGGTGCGTCCGTCCAGCCGAATCGGATTGGACTGGCAGACCGCGTAGACCTGTTGCGCCCAGTTCGGATCGGCCGGGTCGATCACCGCGGCGATTTCCAGTTTTTCCTCGTGCGCAAGGTAGATCTGACTGCGGTCGAAACCGAAATCCGAGCAGATGCGCGTGGCCGTCATATTGACCAGTTCGCTGAAGGAACGGACCGACTTGGAAACCTGCGACAGCGAGACGATGCCTTTGAGCAGCAGATCCTGTTGCGCCATGCGGTTGCGCAGGCTCTCCAACTCGGCGGCCTGCGCGGTGATGATCGAACGGGCGCGGCCGATGCTCGCCCGGGCTCTCTTGAAACGCTCATTGTTGTTTTGCCGTCGCGAGAACAGCGAACTCTTTTTCCAGACGATGTGGTACGAGCAACCCTTGCCGGGGACGATCTCCTGTTGCGTCTCTTCGCGTTCGCAAAGATGCAAGTGGCGCTCGTTGGCGACGTTCAGCGACATGCAACTCGTTTTCCGGCATTCCAACATGAACGGATGGCCGTTGATCGCGCTGAGCATGCCCTCGAGCCAGAGACAGAACATGCCGTTGTTCGGCCGTTGCATGGCGGTCAGCGTCAGCAGGTATTCGCGGTCCTCGACCTTTTCGATGCTCAGGTGCAGCGTGCGCGCGCGGGAGTTGATTTCCTTGGCCAGCGCCTGAAACAGATCGTAGGGGGAATCGACGAAGGGAAGCAGCAGGTCGCCCATGCCGATCGATTCGTCGTTGACGATCTGTTTGCCGATCTGGATCAGCTTGCCCTTGCCACAGTTGGATACAAGGATCGTCAGCAGTTGATTGAAAGAGCCCTCATCGATCCACTTCATTTGATCGAGCGGCGTGGCGTCCTGCGGATCGTGCAGGTGTTGCCATTCCGTAGGCGGGACGGCGCTTTCCGTCAGCGTCTTGATGATCGGCAAGAACAGTGTGTGCGCTATCTCAGGCTTCAAATTCCTCGTCCCCGTCATCCATTTGATCGTCATCCGCCGGGAAAGGAATCATATCGAAATCCCGCTCACGATCCGGCTGACCGGACATGAAGGGCAAGAGAATCGTGACTTTGCGATTGCCTTCCTCCTCGGTGATCAGCAGCATGCCGCCGCCCAATTCCTCGGCCAGCGCTCGGTAGGAGGTCATCAGGCTCTGGAACATGCCTTTTTCGCTTCCATACCTTTTTTCATCTTCCACAAACCGGATGTCAAGCATCGCCATGTTGCCGCGTGCGTCGCGCTCCAGATAAATCGGCTCGTCAATGCGCGTGAGCGAAGCGGCCGTATAGATTACGCCCAGCACGATACGCTCGACCGCCTGGTCATCGTCGCGGATCGGCGGGATGCGCTTGAGCGGATTGTCCAACTCAACGCGGTAGCCGGTGCCGATCAGCAGATTGGTCACCGTTTCGACAATGCGGTCGATTTCCGCGTAGCCTCGTTCGAGGTAAAGAATCGAGTTGACGTCGGCGAACGCTTCGCAAACCTTACGCCAGTGAACGGCCATGTCCTGGGTAACCAGCAGGCTGCGCAGCGGTTCGCCGGTCAGGCCTTCGCTCAACGGCTCGATGCGCGCTTCGAGGTCTTCCAGGAACGAACCCATGGCATCGACGATTTCATGGGCGAACGAGCCGATGATTGCGTCGCGCTGAATGATGGAGTATTCCTGCCGCCAGCGGCTCAGGTCTTCACGAATGTGGTTGATCTGTATTTGCGCGTCGGCCAGTTCGCCTTCCAGGCTACGGCGTTGATCGACGTTTTTCAAGATCGCCAGAATCACCTTGCCGTTTTCGTAGTTGACCACGCTTGTTGATATTTCTACGGCGATTAACTTATTTTTCACGTTGGACATGAACAGATCGGGAAAGGTGCCGCCGCCCTGGTGGATCGTGCGCTGCAGCAGATCGATGGCCTGGATTTTATCTTCGGGAAACAGGTCGAGCAGATCCAGGTCGATCAGCTCGCGGTTGTCGTAACCGGTGAGCATCACCGCCTGCTGGTTGGCTTCGAGCACGCGGCCGTTTTCCAGCGAGAGGATCAGGATCGCATCGTTGGCGTGTTCGATCAGCGAGCGGTAGCGCTCCTCGCTCTGGCGCAACGCTTCCTGCAGCATACGCGCCTGGGTCACGTCGCGCGCGACGGCGTTGACGACCTGCCGTCCGTCCACCGTTTGGCCCGGCGTCATCGTCAGCAGAAGGAACGCCGGTTCGGCGTCATCGTTGGAGCGGAAACGCAATTCGACGATCTGCGTTTCGCCGTTGCCCACGTAGCCCAACGAACGGACGAAATGTTTGAGATCTTCGGAGTGGATCATCTGCGCGAGATTGAAGTTTTCCTTGTCGCCGAGAATTTTTTTCGCCGCTTTATTGCAGCGTAGGAGCGTGCCGCTGGTCGACAGTTCCATGTGCAGCAGGTTGGTCGTTTCCATGATCGCATTGGCCGGTTCGTCGGCCTTATCGATATACCCTTCCCGGCTTTTGCACAGCAGGATAACCACTTCGTCCATCAGAGCGACGATATCGGTCAGCAGCGCCGCGTGTCCGTTGGCCGCGGCCAGAAGCACCATTTGATCGCGCAGCAGGTTGATGCGTTGGATGATTTCGGAAAGACGGAAAAACTTCAGTTCGCCTTCGTTGATGAGCTGATGCAGATAATCGATCAGATCCCGGCGGCGATCGACGCGGTGGATCAACAACACGAGCAGCACGTCCATCCAACCGGTGCGCCTGGCGGTTTCGTCCTCGGGGAATTGTCGCTGCAACGCCGCCGCCCATTCCCGACGTAACGCTTCCTTCTTTTCGTGGATGAAGGATGAAAGTTGCTCCATTGGTCCTCCCGTGCGCAAAATCCTAACCTTATCCTTCTCCGGGCACAATCCGCGGTTGACCGATCCCCTATAAGTCCGTTACCTTTTCCGAAATCATTCCTTGTCGGAGAATATCGATGGATCAGGCGACCAACACCCGGCAATTGCTCTCCCGCGGCAGTCTCCTGCGGGAAATCTGGACGTACCTTCCGATTTGGTTCGTCTATCTGCAGGCGATCGGTCTGCTGAATTTCATCATGGCGAACGTACCCAAGTCGCAGTTTTTGGAGACCGGTTTTTCGCGGCATTGGTTCGCCTTGACCGCGTTGCCGCCGTTGCTGTGGTTTTATGCGTATTACCGCAATCGGCTGCGGCACACCGAGCGGGATGTCGACAAAACGCGCGTTCATAAGTGGATACTGGGCGTGACCTTCGGCGTACCGTTGGGCATCTGGCTGATCTACACCATTTTGCCCTTCGGTTGGTTCGACCTGCACAACGACGGCATCCGGAGCATGTTCGAATTCATGCAGTTGTTCTGGGTGGCCATGTTCATCGTGCACGTGTTGTACCATGGCGGTCTGGGCAAGTTTACGACGTTTTTCATCGTGGCCTGGGTCTACGGCCTGTTGCTGGAAAATTCCGGCATCATCATGGGCTACTTCTTCGAGCCCGGTTACAAATATTATCTGGGCCCGCTGCCGGCGCCGTTCGCCACGATGATGGGCTGGTGCCTGGTGTTTTATTGCTGCATCTGGATCACCGAATACTTCCGGCAATACATTCCCCGCCTGCGGCAATCGGTGCTGCTCTCGTCGCTGTTCACCACGGCGATCGCCCTTTCGCTGGACGGGCAGATCGATCCGCTGGCCAGCCTGTCGGGGTACTTCTGGAACTGGGCGACGATTCTGCCGGATTGGTGGCTCAACGTTCCGTTCTGCAATTACGCCGCGTGGTTCGGCGCGTTCATGGCCTTCTCGCTGGTGTATTTCTACTTCTTCGATCGCGAGGACCTGAACATCTGGCAGCGCAACATCCGCATTTTCCTATACGTGCCGATGATCGTTTTTCTGGCCGGCGGGCTGTGGATGGCGCTGATGATCGTGTACGAAGGCGGCTTCGACGGACCGATCTTCCAGATTCTCGATCAGTTTATTTCACACGTTTGTCCACCGCACCTACAGCAATTGGCCGCTAACCTTTAAGGGGCGATCCAGGATCTGCATGTAGCGGTTGACCTTGTTCAACGTGAACTGCGGCGCGTTGTACATAATCGACAACAGCCGCAGTTTTCCTTTCTTCACCTTTTCCAGATTGATCAACGAATAGCCGACCTCGCCGCACTGGCCGGGATCGTCCTCGGGATTGTCCAGGCTCGTGCGGTCGTCCCGGTAATAGAGCTTGGGCACGGCGGGGGTGGCGGCGGCGTCGTAGACCAGGCGGTTGATCCACGCGTAGCTGTTGTTGGGACCGGTCACCGCCGACCACTTGTAGGGGTCGAGGTTCAGCTTGTTTTCCGCGTCGCTCATCGCGCCGTCGATGACCATGCCGGCCAG
>CALBTQ010000571.1 GCA_937967875.1 uncultured Pseudomonadota bacterium | reverse complement strand
TTCAGACGGTGCTCTTCCGATCTAACAAAATACCTTTACATAAAAACCTCCTCAGTGCAAGTTAAAAAAAGAAATAACTATTAATAATTTCACTCTTGTCTCCGATAATCGCCGGTGGTATGTTAAGCAGCCATTTTCGGGAGGCGGCGGAGTGTTTTGCCTGCGCTCCGGCGTTTTTCACAACGTGACAAAACGAAAAGGGAGCTTGTGGACAAGCCGCGGCATATCGTGGTTGAGGGGCCGATCGGGGTAGGCAAAACCAGCCTCGTCAGCCTGTTGGCCGAACGGCTCAAGGCGCGGGCCATTTTCGAACGGCCCGAGGAAAACCCTTTTCTGGAAGGGTTTTACCGCGACAAAAAGCGGTTCGCCTTTCAGACGCAGCTCTTTTTTCTCGTGTCGCGCTACCGGCAGCAGCGCGAGCTGATCCAGCAGGATCTTTTCGCGCGCAACACGGTGTGCGACTATATGTTCGCGAAAGACAAGATTTTCGCGCACCTGAATTTATCCGACGACGAACGTCGGTTGTACGGTCAGATCTATGAGATTCTGGAACGCGAGGTGGTCACGCCGGACTTGGTCATCTATTTGGTGGCCGATCCGCGGATTCTGATGGAGCGGATCCAACGTCGAAACTTCCGCTATGAAAGACCGCTAACCATCGACTACCTCGAGGAACTGACGGCCGCGTACAGCAAATTCTTTTTTGCGTACGACGCAAGCCCGCTGTTGGTGGTCAACACCAGCGACATCGATTTCGTCTACAACCCCGACGATTTCGAAGCCCTGGTGCAACAGGTGACCTCCCATCGGCGCGGTACGAAACAATTTATTCCGCTTGGATCCGGCTGAGCCGGACCGGGACGGGCAAAGCGATCGGATTCGCTGTACATCGTTGCGCGATGTGGTGGCCCCTTCCGGTATATCCATGCACCGGGAAGGGGTTTTTATTTAAGACCCCGCCCACGAGAGGATGCGGATGCTGGTTCTGGAAACCGCCGCGAAAATGCAGGCCTTCTCCAAGGCGCAACGGGCCGACGGCAAGACCATCGGTTTCGTGCCGACCATGGGGTACCTGCACGAGGGCCATCTGGCGCTGATGCGCAAGGCGCGCGAGTTGGCCGATGTGGTGGTGCTGAGCATCTTCGTCAATCCGACCCAGTTCGGCCAGAACGAGGACCTCGACAAATACCCGCGCGACTTCGACCGCGACAGCCAACTGGCCGATTCGGTCGGCGTCGACGTGATCTATTTTCCCAAGCCCGAGGAAATGTACCCCGCCGGCTACCAGACGAGCATTTCGCTGGCGAGCCTGCCCACCGTGCTGTGCGGCAAAAGCCGGCCGGTGCATTTCGGCGGCGTGGCCACGGTGTGCTGCAAGCTGTTCAACATCGTGCAGCCGCATTTCGCGGTCTTCGGCAAAAAGGACTACCAGCAGTTTCTGGTGGTCGGCCGCATGGTCAAGGATCTGAACATGGATCTGGAGATCATCGGCTCGCCGACCGTCCGCGAAAAAGACGGTCTGGCCATGAGCAGCCGCAACGTCTATCTCACGCCCGAGCAGCGGGCGCAGGCCCCGGCGCTCATCGAAGCCCTGCGCCGCGCCGAGAAGATGGTGGCGGCGGGCAATCGCGATCGCGACGAAATTCTCGCCGAGGTGCGGCGCATCATCGAAAGCCGTCCCGACGCGCGGATCGACTATGTGCAACTGCGTACGTTGCCGGATCTTGCCGACGCCGACGCCAAACCGGCGGGTGCGCACCTGCTGGCTCTCGCGGTGTTTTTCGGCAAGACCCGGTTGATCGACAATACGGTCCTTGAGTTCGGACTTGCAGGTTAGATAAGGGGGACGCACGATGCAGCGGAAAATGCTCAAATCCAAAATTCATCGCGCGACGGTGACTCAGGCGGATTTGCATTACGAAGGTTCGGTGACCATCGACGACAACCTGATGCGCGCCGCCGACATTCTGCCCAACGAGTTTGTTTCGATCTGGAACATCACCAACGGGCAGCGGTTCGACACCTACGCGTTGCGCGGCGAACCGGGCAGCGGCGTGATTTGCGTCAACGGCGCGGCTGCGCGGATGGTCGCTCCGGGCGACATGGTGATCATCGCCAGTTGGGTCCGGTTGGATGAAGCCGAAGCGCAGAATTGGGAACCGCACTTGGTCTTCGTCGACGAACGCAACCGCATTAAAGCGGACACTCACATCGCGAGAATGAGCGCCATATGAACAAACGACAAGAGTTGATCGCCCTGTTGCACGAGAAGTCCTTCCGCACCGGCGAGTTCACGCTCACCAGCGGCAAGAAAAGCAATTACTACATCGACGTGCGCGCCACCTCGACCGACCCTCATGGCGCAGCCCTGATCGGCGACCTGCTGCTGGAACGCATCGCGTCCCTGGGCGGCGTGGACGCCGTGGCCGGCATGGTGCTCGGCGCGGTGCCGGTCGTCATGGGCGCGGTCGCCCGCAGCGTCGACGCGGGCGCGCCCGTTTCCGCGTTGCTGGTGCGCAAGGAAGCCAAAGGCCACGGTCGCGGCAAGCGCATCGAAGGCACGATCATGCCCGGCATGCGCGTGCTGATCGTCGATGACAGATCGGAAGAGCGTCGTGTAGGGAAAGAGTGTAGATCTCGGTG
>CALBTQ010000570.1 GCA_937967875.1 uncultured Pseudomonadota bacterium | reverse complement strand
CACCGAGATCTACACTCTTTCCCTACACGACGCTCTTCCGATCTAGATGTCCGCCGGGCTCGGTGTGAAATTCAACGAGACGATCTCGTTCGACATGTACGGCCAATACTATTACCTCGTGCCGGTGAACTTCGATAAAAAGTTGATCGATCCGGACACCCCCTTTGACGAGATCGCCGCGCGCGGGTATACCTTGGCCGGAGGCGTAACCATCGGCTTCCGGTGGTAGAATCATCCGGGGAGACTAGCGTGGAAGACACCCTGAAAAAACTGCGGAAAAAGGCGATCAAACGCGCGATGAATTTCCTCGCCGGCGAACGCGGCATGGCCACGATGAAGGCCATTTTCAAAACGAAAAAGGACACCGACCGCCGCCTGGATGCGCTTTATCACCTCGCCGGTCTGCCCAGCCTCACCGACAAAGCCGCCGTGGCGCAGGCCATTGACGCGCAGGGACGGCGGCTGCGCAGCCTCGGCAAGGATCTGGACGAACTGGACCAGGCGCTCGCCCGCTTGGAGCAAAGCGCAGTCCGGCGCGAACAGGAAGCGCCCGTCGAGAAAAAGCCGGTGCGCCACACGCGTCCCGCGCCCAAGGCAATGCCGCCCAAGGCCGTCGCCGACAGCCCGCTGGGCGCGGCCAAAACGCTCGTCGCACCCAAGCCCAAAGCCAAGCCGCAACCCAAAGCGCGCGTGCGCGCCGCCAAGCCCAAAGCCGCAGCGAAAAAAACGCCCCAGCCGACGCTGCCCAAGCCCAAGCCGTTGGGCGCGGCGAAAAAGGGCAAGCGCACCGCTCCGTCCAGAAATCTGTTGGATCTGCACTTCAAGAAAAAGTAAGGCTCAGCGCACGACCGAGATCTTCACCTTGGCCACGCCGTCGCGGACCATATCCAATTTTTGCGCCGCCGCCTTGGACAGGTCGATGATGCGCCCGTGGACGAACGGACCGCGGTCGTTGATCTTCACCACGACCTTGCGCCCGTTATCCAGCCGTGTGACCTCAACGTAGGTGCCGAAGGGCAGCGTTTTGTGGGCGGCGGTCAATTTGCGGTAGTCGAAGGTTTCGCCGCTGGCGGTGCGGCGGCCCTGAAAGGTTTCACCGTACCAACTGGCGTTGCCGGTTTGCGTCCAGCCGGTCGGACGGCGCGCAACCTGATCGCTCGCGCAACCGATCAACAGCAGCAACGCGGCGCAGAGCAGGAAAAATTTGGCGCTTCCGGTTTGCATCCGAGGCACAAACGTTACTATACTCACGACCTCTAACGCAAGGAGACGATCCGTGTTTCGCCGCCTGACCGACCGCCTCATCGCCCGTTGCGCCTACCTGGCCTGCAAAGGCCGGCCGGTGCGCGAAGCCGAATCGCTGATTTGGCAGGCGTTGGTCTATCTTGCATTGGCCGGCACCGACACGCGTAAAATCGCCGCGCAGGTGCGCGATCAATTGCTTTCCGAAGGTCGCTTGCGGCTGGCCGATCAGACGATACTCATCCTCTACCAGGGCGAGGACCTCAACCAGTTGCAGGACGAGATCGCGCGCATGACCGCGCGGATCAAGGTCGATTTGTACGCCGCGCTGATTGGGCATTCGAACGAGGACATCGCCGGCGCGTGCGAACGCCGCAGCCTGACGCTGCTGAATCTGGCCGACCGGATGATCGCCGAGCAGATGCAGCCGCTGCCCGTCACCGTGCTCAAGGCGGCGTTTCTCAACGAGCTCGACCTGCTGCTGGAGCGCGAGGCCGTCGTGGCCGTGCGCGACGTCACCGACCGCATCGATCACTTCTATTCGCAGTTCGTGCTGCTGCGCAATCGCACGCTGTATCCGCAGGCCCCCAAGCAACCGACCGCGCGCGACGTCAACTGGACGAAGCTGGAAAACGGGCTGCGCCACGGCGTGCTGGCCGGGCAGTACCGCTTCGGGCCGTTGCGCGCCAACCTGCTGGAGATCTCGCCTAAGCGCTGGCGGCTTAAAGTTGTCGCCGGACACGACCTGCCGTCCGAGGAACGCACCTTGCGCGCCATGGCCGCGCGTCATGGCGCGCGTTACGGCACCAACGGCGGTTTCTATCTGCTGGCCGAGCACGAGCAAGTGTCGCCGCCGCGCTTCGGCGAACCGATCGGCCTGCTGGTCAGCGAAGGGCGCGTGCTCAACCCGCCGACGATCAAACGTTCCGCATTGCTGATGGACGAAACCGGGCGCATCGACATCTGGCGCCTGGGGCCGATCGGCCTGAAGCTGCGCATCGGCCAGGCGAGCATTCACGCGCACAAGATCAACAGCGACACGGTGCAGCCGGGTGAAATCGTGCTGTACACCTCGTCCTACGGCAAAGACCTGCCGCGCGCGCCGTTGCAGATCGCGGTCGTCGGCCGGCGGGTGGTCGACGTGGCGGGCGACAATTCGCTGACCGTACCGGTCAACGGCCTGCTGCTGGCGATCAACAACGGCCCCGCGCC
Source organism: uncultured Pseudomonadota bacterium (assembly GCA_937967875.1). Lineage (GTDB taxonomy): Bacteria > Lernaellota > Lernaellaia > Lernaellales > Lernaellaceae > CALBTQ01. The sequence continues at coordinate 2,431 of CALBTQ010000570.1, read as the reverse complement.
GTTGGGCGCGCTCGCGAACATCGAACCCAACCACGAGGTGGTTTACGAACTGCCGCCCATGCGCGGCCTGGGGCGCATCGTCTCGGCCGTCGCCGGGGGACCGGCGCTGCTGACCGACGGCCAGCGCGACGGCGATCTGGAAGCCGACGGCTTCGACGGTCTGCTGCCGCCGACCACCTTCAGCCCCTTCACCCGCGCGGCGACGGCATTGCTGCCGCGCACTGCCTGGGGCATCACCGCCGATTTTCGGCTCATCGCCATCACCGTCGACGGGCGCAACCTCGCCGAGAGCGTCGGGCTCGACCTGGACGGCCTTGCGCGCCTGCTGGCTGAGTTGGGTTGCGTGCGCGCGGTCAACATGGACGGCGGCGCCAGCGCGCGCATGTTGGTCGGCGGGCAACTGGTCGATCGCGGCAGCGTGGATATCGTGCTGGACGGCGAACCGGCGCGGCCGCCGCGCCCCATGTCCAGCGCGATCCTGCTGGTGGAACGGTAGTGGAGCGCCCGGACCGTCGCGAACTTTTTTTCCTGACCATCATCACCGCCGTCGCCGCCTGGCTGCGCCTGACCGGTCTGAGTGCGCAGTCGATGTGGAGCGATGAGATCGGCACCCTACTCACCTGCGCCAGGCCTTTGAGCAAAACCCTGGGCACGATCGTCCTGTTCGACATCAACCCGCCGTTGTTTTACGCGCTCGTGCACTTCTGGCAGATGCTGGGACACGGGGAATCCATCCTACGCCTGTTGCCCGCGTTGCTGGGCGTCGCGGCCGTGCCGTTGACCTACGCGCTGGCGCGGCGATGGGCGGGCGCGGCGGCCGGTTTGCTGGTGGCGGGCGTGCTCGCGCTGTCGCCGGCGCACGTGTATTACAGCGGCGAGCTGCGCTACCAGACGTTGACCACCTGCCTGGCGCTGGCTTCGTTCATCAGCCTGTGGGACCGGTATGAAAATCGCCGGCGTTGGCTGTATCCGGCGGCGACGATCGCCGGGCTGTACACGCATTATCTGTTTTTGTTTTTGCTGGCGGCGCAGGGACTGTGGCTGGCGACGTTGCCCCGGGATGAGCGCCGCGTGCGCCGACGGACATTGCTCGTTGTGCTGCTCGCCTTCGTGCCCGGCCTGTTGATTCTCGCGTTGCAACTGGCGCGCAAGAATTGGGGCGTGAAGCTGCTGGCCGGCGCACAGTCGCCGCACCGTCTGCTCGATCTGCTTTCGTTCTGGACGATCGGCGGTCCTCCCTGGCGTCCGCCGACACTGCCCGGCCTGCCGGGCGACCTGCCCTGGCTGACGCCGTTGCTGGCCCTGCCGTTGTTGCTGTTGTTGGCGCGCGGCATGTTCGCGGTGCGCCGCGAAGCCTGGGGACGCTTGACGATTCTCTGGGCGTTTTTCCCGACCGTCGCGCTGCTGCTATTGTCGCTGGCCGCGCCGGTGTTCGAAACCAAGTTGCTGCTGCCCACCTTGCCCGCCGTCGCGCTGCTGATCGGCGTGGGCGCAACCACCTTGCGGCCGCGCGCGCTGGCGGCGGTTTCGCTGGCGTTGGTTTTGACGATCGGCGGATTGGCCGTATGGCAACAGCGGACCGATCCGCGTTGCGCGCGCGACGATTGGCGGGGCGTGGCGCAACAACTGCGCGCCGACCTGCGCCCGGGCGACGTGGTGCTCAACGCGACTTTCGAACTGCGCCATTACGCGGCGAGCGAACTGCCCGAGGAACGGCTGATTGCGGGCGACCTCAAGGCGTTCAAAGATCGCGGCGGCGTGCAGTCGCGCGCGGAAACCTTCGCCCATCTCGACGATGTCGTGCCGCACTACCGGCGCGTGTGGTTTTATCCCAATCCGATGCGCGGCGTACCGATTGTCGACGACGCCGCCGATTATCTGCGCGAGCGCCTGTTCGCCGTCACGCCGGACGTCTACCGCGATCGCCGCCCGCAACTGCTGCTTTATTTGACCGACCGTGCGCAGTACGCCGCTTACCTCGCGCCGTTGCTGCCGGATAAAATCGATTTTCGCGCCGAGCCGCTTGCCGAACACGCCCTGCGCGGTCGTTGGCTGCCGACCGAGGAAGGGTGGCGCTGGGCGACCGGCGACGCGTCCGTCTGGTTGAAACGGGAAACGGCAAACGAACAGGCGCGCGCCTTGATCTTCGTCAATGTCGACCTGTTCCCCGACCGTTGCGTTACCGTACGCCTGACGGCCGACGACGAAACGATCGCCGAGCGCGTTATCGACCGCACCGAACGGTACGAATTGACCGGGCCGCTACCGCCCGCGTTGGCCGATCGGCCGGCGTTGGAACTGTGCGTGCGGGCCGATAAAATCATCTTCCAGGACACCCACGAGCGCCTACCGCGCGAGCGGGCGCGCACGGTGCTGGTCGGCGAGTAGATCGGAAGAGCGTCGTGTAGGGAAAGAGTGTAGATCTCGGTGG
>CALBTQ010000569.1 GCA_937967875.1 uncultured Pseudomonadota bacterium | reverse complement strand
AACCTAGGCATGAGCTACTCGATCTCCAACGTGCTGGCCGAGGCGACGCTGCCGCTGGTCATGCGTTGGGTGCCCTTCTCGATGGACGAGCGCGACCTGCGCAACCGCGTGAAGAACAAGATGATCCGCCCCACGACGATTCCGCAGACGATGCAGGAGTTGATCTTCGAGCAGGCCATCGCCAAGGAAGCGCTGCGCCTGGCCTTCGAGCACCACAAGAGTTTCGCCACCACGCTCAAGGGCGTGCAGCAGCAGCGCACGATCGGCGACACCTTTTCGCAAAGCGAATCGGGCCAGACGCTGGTGGACATGATGAAGCTCGATCTACTCGTCGCGTCCGGCGGCGTGCTCTCGCATGCGCCGCGCATGCAGCAAACCGCGATGATGCTCATCGACGCCTTCGCGCCGCAGGGCATCACCCGGCTGGCGAAGGATTCCATTTTCATGATGCCGCACCTGGGCGTGCTGGCCGAGGTGCATCCGCAGGCCGCGACCGAGGTCTTCACCAAAGACTGCCTGATCTATCTGGGCACGTGCGTGGCCCCGGCGGGCGTCGGCAAGCCGGGCAAGGAATGTTTCCGTTATCGTCTGGAGCGCGCCGACGGCGCTGTCGAGGAAGGCGCGCCGGCCTTCGGCGAGATGAAGTTGCTGCCGCTGGCCGACGGCGAAGAGGCGAAAATCGCTCTCAACCCGGCGCGCGGTTTCGACCTGGGCCGCGGCGCGGGCAACGCCGTCGAGGGGACGGTGTACGGCGGCACGGTCGGGCTGATTCTCGATGCGCGCGGTCGCGAGTTGACGCTTAGCGACAAAGCCGACCAGCGGCTGGCGGCGCTGAAAACCTGGATGCGGGAACTGGACGCTTATCCCGCCGACGCTTTGCAGTAGGAGCGCGCCATGGCTCATACCTATACCCCCGGATTGAAAGTCACCGAACGCACCCTCGTGCGCAAGGAGCGCATCCTGCCGCTCAAGGGCGACGTGCTGGTCGAGGTGGGCCGGGTCGTCAAACCAGACGACGTGGTCGCGCGCACCGAACTGCCGGGCAACGCGCAGCCGCTGAACGTGGCCAATTTGCTCAACGTCGAGCCCGCCGAGGTGCCCGAGCGCATGCTCAAGCAGGTGGGCGACACGGTCGAGGAAGGCGAGATCATCGCGACGGCCAAGAGCTTCTTCGGCATGTTCAAAGCCAACGCCGCCGCTTCGATGAGCGGTACGATCGAGTCGATCAACCGCGTTACCGGTCAGGTGATGCTGCGCGGTCCGTCGCTGCCGGTCGAGGTCAAAGCCTACACCTCGGGCACGGTGGTCGACATCCACCCCGGCGAAGGCTGCACGATCGAAACCTGGGGCGGCCTGGTGCAGGGCATTTTCGGCATCGGCGGCGAAACCAACGGCGAACTGGCGATGGCTTGCGACGCGCCGTCGCAGCAACTCACGCCCGAGCTGATCACGCCCGCGATGGCCGGCCAGGTGATCGTCGGCGGCGGCCGCGTCACCGCCGAGGCGCTGAAAAAGGCGATCGCCGCGGGCGTGCACGGCGTGGTGGCCGGCGGCTTCGACGACAAGGACCTGCGCGATTTTCTCGGCTACGACCTGGGCGTGGCGATCACCGGCACCGAGCAACTGGGCGTCACATTGATCGTCACCGAGGGCTTCGGCGACATCGACATGGCCGACAAAACCTTCGCGCTGCTCAAAAGCAAAGCGGGACAACTGGCGTGCATCAACGGCGCCACGCAGATTCGCGCCGGCGTTATCCGCCCCGAGGTGCTCATCCCGCAGGAAGCGGCGGGCGCGGACGAAGCGGCGACCGACGAGGCGATGCTGGGGCTGCACATCGGCAGCCCGGTGCGGGTGATCCGCATGCCCTACTTCGGCCGCATCGGCGTGGTGGCGGCGCTGCCCGCCGAACCCTATACGCTCGAATCGGGCTCGAAAGCGCGCGTGCTCGAAGTGGACTTCGGCGGCGAGACGGCCGTGGTGCCGCGCGCCAACGTGGAATTGATCGAAGGATGATATTCTTTGCTATGATAAGGAGGAATCCATGAACCTCAAAGTCGGAATCATCGGCGGCAGCGGTCTGTACGACATGGAAGCGTTGGAGAACGTGCAGGAAGTGGCCGTTCCCACGCCCTTCGGCGATCCGTCGGACAAGTTGATCACCGGCGTGCTCAAGGGCGTCGACGTGGTCTTTCTGCCCCGGCACGGACGCGGCCATCGCTTCACGCCCACCGAGGTGCCCTACCGCGCCAACGTCTGGGCGATGAAAAAACTCGGCGTGACGCACATCATCAGCGTCAGCGCCTGCGGTTCGCTGAAAGAGGAACTTGAGCCCGGCCGCATCGTGGTCATCGACCAACTGCTGGACCGCACACGCCATCGCAAGGATACGTTCTTCGAGGGCGGCATCGTCGCACACGTGCCCTTCGGCGATCCGATCTGCATGCCGCTGGCCAAGCTGCTGTACGACGCCGGCGTCAAGCTGGACCTCAAGATGGCCTTCAAGGGCGCCTACCTGTGCATGGAAGGCCCACAGTTTTCCACCCGCGCCGAAAGCTTCCTCTACCGCTCCTGGGGCATGGACGTGATCGGCATGACCAACTACACCGAGGCGCGCCTGGCCCGCGAGGCGGAAATCTGCTACGCGACGCTGGCGCTGGTCACCGACTACGACTGCTGGAAAGAGCATGAGGAAGGCGTCGACGCGCTGTCGGTGCTCGAAGTCATGGCCGCCAACGTGAAGAACGCCAAGGCGATTCTGCTCGAAGCGATCGACAAGATCCCCGCCGAGCCGGTGCCCGGCTACTCGGACGTGCTGAGCTTCTCGATCGTCACCAACGCCAAGGTCGTTCCGGACAAAGTGAAACAGGATCTGGAGCCGATTATCGGCAAGTACATGAAATAGCACCCATCGCCGATCGCGACGCTCCGGCCGGGCCGCCGGGGCGTTTTTTTTATGCACATGCAACCAACTTATCGAAAAAACTGTCATTTTTAAAAAGGGAAAAGGCAACAATATGTTGACTTAACCGACAGGCAATGATACTAGATACAGCAGATTGCGGCGAGAATTTACCCATGCATAAGTATCGAATTTACATCGTGGTTTTTTGCTTACTTGCGCTCGTTTGCACGGCGTGCTCGAAGCAGCACGTCAACGAAAACGACCGCAAGCAGGCGGAAGGCTACTACATGATGGCCGTGGCCTTCATGAACGGCGGCGACGCCACCGCCGCGTTGGAAGAGCTGCAAAAAGCCGTCAGCCTCAATCCCCACGACCCGGACATTCACAACGCGCTCGGGCTGGTTTACTACTCGAAGGAGAAGTACATCAAGGCCATCGCGCATCTGAAAAAAGCGATCGAACTGGACCCGAATCATTCCGACGCCCATCACAATCTGGGCACGATTTATCTGTATCAGGGACGTTACGATTCGGCCATCGAAGAGTTCCATGCCGCGCTGGGCAACGATCTGTATCGCAATCGCGCGCAGACGTTCAACAGCATGGGGTACGCCTACTACAAAAAGCGCGACTATCTGAAAGCCGAAGAGCATTTGAAGGAATGCATCGAGCACGATCGTCTGTACCTGCTGGCCTACGACAATCTGGGCAAGGTGTACATCGCGCTGGAGCGCTACGACGATGCGCAGCAGATTCTCGAACGGGTGCTGCAACTGCGCGAGATCTACCCCGAGGCGATGCTCGATCTGGGCCTGGTTTACCTGAAGCAAGGCAAGAAGGACAAGGCCAAGGTGTTGTTTCAGCGGGTCCTGAAACTCGATCCGCTGGGCGCCTATGGACAACGGGCGCAGGAGTTTCTCAGCCTCATTCAGTGAGGAGAAGCCATGCAACGCGTCAACGTGAATTTGTTGGATATCCCGGCGCGCGAAAGCCTGCACATGCAGGGCAGCCTGGGAGAAACGTTGCGTTATGAGCGCCAGAAGCGCGGCGTCACGCTCAACGAAATACACCGGGTCACCAAAATCAAAATCGAAAACCTCACCGCGTTGGAAGAGGACCGGCACGACCTGCTGCCGGCGCCGATTTTTACCCGCGGCTTCATCAAAGCGATCTGCCAATACCTCGAGCTGCCGGCGCACAAACTGCTGCCGATCTACGATCAGGAAGGGCCGCGTCCGCCCGCGCGGGTGATGAACAATCCCCTGCTCGTGCCGCGCGTGGGGCTGTGGACACGCCTGTGGATGTGGATTAAAAGATTGTTCGGACGATAACGATCATCCACACCACGGGGAGGACGAGCCATCGAACGCTTCAGCCTGCATCACCCGAACCTTGCGCGCATCGCCGCTTTTCTCGCCAAACAGAACGTCGGTCAGGTGGACGTCGGTCTGCTGCTGGGCAGCGGCTTGAGCGGCGTGGCCGATCAGACCGTCATCGAGCACGACTTCGCCTACGAGCAGATCGACGGGTACCCGACCACGAAGATCCCCGGCCACCCGGGGCGGCTGGTCATCGGCAAGCTGGGCGACAAACGTTGCGCGGTGTTTATGGGCCGCTTTCACGGCTATGAGGGCGCGCCGGCGCAGCAGTTGACCCTGCCGGTGCAGGTCGCCCGGGAACTGGGCGCGCACACGATGATGCTCACCAACGCGGTCGGCGGCATCAACGCCACGTACCGCCCCGGCGACATCCTGTTGATTTCCGACCACATCAACCTGATGGGCACCAATTCGCTGTATGAGATGATCTGCGCCTACGACGGCAATCCGTTTTTGCCCGACCAGGCCACGCCCTTCGTCAGCCTCAACGAGCTGTACCGCACCGACATCTACCCGGCGCTGCTGGACCGCCCGAGCGCGCGGCGCATCATCCTGCCACTGGGATGGCCCCCCGGGCTTCGCGGGCCCAATTACGAAAACG
>CALBTQ010000568.1 GCA_937967875.1 uncultured Pseudomonadota bacterium | reverse complement strand
ATACGAGATCGTATTCGGTGACTGGAGTTCAGAGTGTGCTCTTCCGATCTCCGGTTTTGTAATCGACGATCCGCTGCCCGGCGGCGTCCTCGTCGATGCGGTCCAGCCGTCCGGTTAAAAGCTCCATGCGGCCGCTCTCGGCGAGCGTTACCGGCTGACGGTCGAGCTTCAACTCCGGTTTGATCAGCGTAAAAGCGGCGCTTTGTGCGCGCGCGAAGGCGATCATCGCCCGCACCCAGTCGGTGAGACGTTCGCGCTCGACCTCGTCCAACGCGCCGCCGCCGGTGCGGTTTTCTTTTTGGTTGTCCGCATACAACGCGTCGACCTGCGTGGCGGCCCACGCGTCCAGGTCATCGTCGTTGAAGTCGCGAATATGCTCCAGCACGTGGTGCACCAGTTGCCCGCGTTTGTCGGGACCCAGCGCCAGCACCTGTTCCGGGTCCTCCGGCGTCGCCAGCGCCAGCAGCCGCCCAAGCAGGTAGCGGCGGGGGCATTTGACGTAGTCCTCCAGGTCGGTGACCTTCCAGGCGTGCTCGCACGCGAAACGCTCGGCCAGCGCGGCCAACGCGGCGGGCGATGCGCACAGGCCCTCGTAGCCGCCGACGTTGCGCTCGACCCACCGCGCAAGCTGCTTGCGCCAGGCGGCGGCCATGCGCGGCGACGATTGCAACAAAAAGAGAATCGGCGCGGCCGCGTCGTGTTGCTCCAACCGGCGCATCAGGGCCAGGCGGCGCTCGTCGGCGGTCAGCGCGGCGGCCGGATCTTCCGGCGCATAGCGCCCGGACGGATGCACGTGCACGAAGTCGAGCGTTTCGAAATCGTGGTAGGCGACGTGCTTGCCGCTTTGGTGCGACGCCGTTTCCAACAGCAGGTGACTGGGCAGGCGTGTGCGGCCGCCGGCTTCCGTGCGCGGGTAGGTGAGAATCAACTTGTCGCGCGCGGCGCGGCAGGCGAGGTCGAACAACCGCAGCTCGTCGTCGGCGCGATCGGCGCGCAACGGCAGACGATGCGCCGTGCCGGTCGATTCCTCCAGTAAATGCCGTTCGCGATCGAGCAACACCGGATCGGGCGGAACGTTCGCTGGTATCGACTTCTCCGCGCAGCCCGGTACGAACACAACGTCGAAGGACAGCCCGCGCGCGGCGGACATGCCGATCACGTGCAGGCCGTCCTCGTCGCCGCGCTCGTCGTCGCGCACCTCGCGCAGCAATTGTGCGAAATGCGCCTTGGCCGTCGCCGCCGTGAATTTCAATCCCGCTTCGTCGAGCGCCGTCGCTTCGCTCAGCGTTTCCAACGCGTGCTTGGCGCATTCGTCCGGTGCGATGAAATGCCGCGCCGCTTCGCCCAGCGTCTCGGCCGCCCGGCGATAGGAGTCCGCACGCTCGATGCGCCCCAAGTACTCGACGAGCGCAACGCCGGCCGCCAGCAGATGCGCGGCCCCGGCGCGATCCTCCGTGCTCGCCTTTTTTTCGTCGACGATCCGCCGCAGCCGCTCGGGCCAGTCGTCAAATTTCCGCAGTCGCGCATGACGGCTCAGCGCATCCCACCGCCGTTGCGTGGCGGCGGCTTTTTCATAAGCGGGGTAATGCGCCGGCAGCGGCGTCGCGCCGAGAAACGCCAGCAGCTCGCCGCGCCCGCGCCGGCCTTCGAGCAACGCGGTCAGGCGCAGCAGCGAACGCAGGGCGGGCGAGTCGGTCGGCGTGCAGCCCGTCTCCAACCGGCAGGGCACGCGCGCCTCGCGACACACGTCGGCCAGCAGATCGGCGTAGGCGTCGACGTGGCGCAGCAGCACGCCCATGCGGCGATAGGGCGTCCCTTCGCGCCGCAGCCGCTTGGCCAGCCGGACGATCTCCCGCGCTTCGGCGGCCTCGTCGGCGCACGATTCGATGCGCCACGGCGTCGCGTGCGTCGTCGGCTCGACGAGCCATTCGCCCCAGGGCAGGCGCTCGGGGTGAAGCACGGCGGGCAGATACAGGCGCACGTCGACGTGCTCGCCCAGGCGCGCCAGCAATTCGCGTTGGATGAAGTTCGCGTCGTACAGCCCGACCACATGCAGCGTTTGCGCGCCGAATACATCGACGAAGGATTGCGCGCGCTCGGCGGCGAGCCGATAGGCGTCCTGCGGCGTGAAGCGCGCGGCGGACAATTCGCGGCGGTAGGCGTCGAACAGCTCGGCCGTCGCGCCCAGCTTTTTCGCGCGCGGCGCACCGGCGGGCCAACGATCCCACCCGGCTTCTTCCAGATCGTCGAAGGTCTCCGCGAGCGTGCGCGCCGCGCCCGCGTAGGCGGCCACCGCGCCGAAGTACGCGCCGCCTTTGCCGTCGCGCAGCAAGCGCGCAATGAGCGCCTGCCGGTATAACGCCGTCGCCGGGCGCTTTCCCTGCGCTATCATCTCCGTCGCCGCCAATTCCTCGGCCAGATGATCCGGCGTGAGCAATCGCACATTGAGTGCGCCGCCTAGCTTCTCCACCAGTTGCCGTTGCAGGTCGCGGCGCACCGGGCCCGAGCCGACGACCGCGACGATCGGCCGCAGCGCGTCGTTATGGCGTTCCTCGGCCACGGCCGCGACGAAGGCGTCGAAGCAGTCGGCGAACGGGCCGCGGTAAACGATGGTCGGATTCGTCTTCATGGATCGTCCGAGAATATCTTACTTGCGCGGTCGATCAAAGGCGGTACGAGCAACGCAGAATCACCTGGCCGTCGGGGTCGAGCATCGTCAGGTTGAAGCAGTTGCGCGCCTGGTCCGGATCGGGCACGGCCAGCGCGGTGAATTCGGCGCGAAACTCGCCCGTGCCCGCCGGCAACGGCGGCGTGATTTTGGTTTCCTCGCAGACCGTGCCGCAGATCGTGCCGGTCACGTAGGCCTCGTCCGGCGCCACCAGCCGGTAGCGGCCTTCGGCGACGAAGGTGTCGCCCGGCTGCACGTCGTCGAAGGGACCGTCCACCGCGTCCAGCGCCAACCAGTTGCCGATCGTGTCGGTGAGCGTCGTGCAATCGCCGGGAATGCCGCCGGAGCCCGCACCGTCATCGTCGTCGTCGCCGCCGGCCGAGTAGTCGTCGTTGTCGAGCTTGCCCTTTTCCGACGGATTGCCGCAGGCGACCGCGCTCAATGCGACGCACGACAAGACGACAATGACGAAAAGGTTGCGCAGCATTTTTTTCCGTCCGCTAAAAGGACAAGCCCTTGGCGGCGAACACCTCGGCGTAGAGCGCGAAAATATTCTCGGCCCGCGCCTGAGTCGAATATCGCGCCAGCACCTGCTCGCGCCCGGCGTCGGCCAGGCGGCGGCGCAGTTCGGCGTCGGCGGCCAGCCGCCCGATCGCCGCGGCCAGCGCCTGCGGCGCGCGCACCGGCACGACCAGCCCCGTGGCGCCGTCGACGATCAACTCGGCGTTGCCGCCCACGTCGGTGGTGATCACCGGCACAGCGCAGGCCAGCGCCTCGCGCAGCACGCCGGACACGCCTTCGCCCGCGAAGCCGGGCATCACCGACAGATCGGCCGCGCCGTACACGCGTTCCATGTCGCGGCGGAACCCGGCGAAGATCACCCGGTCGGCCACGCCCAGTCGCTCGGCCGTTTCGCGCCAGGGCGTCGCGTCGCCCGAACCGGCAAACACATGATGCAACCGCGGCTGCGTGGCGCGCAAGGCGGCGGCCGCCTCCAGGTAGTCGCCGTGACCCTTTTGCCGCACGAGGTTGGCGACGACCAGGCTGACCACCGCGTCGGCGGGCAGGCCCAGTTCGGCGCGCACTTCGTCGCGCAGGTCGGGCCGGGGGCGGAAGCGTTCGGTGTCCACGCCGCCGTAAATCACGCGGATCTTCTCGGCGCGCACGCCGCACGCGACCATCGCCCGCTTGCTGTCCTGGCTGACCACGATCACGCGATCCAGCCGCCGCAGGTTGTATTTGAAGCGGTTCAAACCCAGCGGAAAATTCACCCCGCGCGTGTTGAGCAAACACGGGATGCGCAGGCCGACGCCCGCCAGCAGCGCCAGCGACAGATCGCCGCCCTTGTGCGTGTGCACGATGTCGAAACGACCCCGACGCAGGATGCGGCGCAGGCGGAAAATCTGCAGCGGCGAGTACCAGCGGTTGGTGCGCAGGAAATGCAACGGCACGCCCAGCTCGACCAGCGGGCGCAAGTTGCTTTTGTCGACGGTCTGCCCGGCGCGGTATTTGAAAAGCGCCTCGACGTGCGCGCCCGCCGCGCGCAACGCCCGGGCCAGCAGCAGCATCTGCATGCTACCGCCCGAGCCGATGCTCCAGTGCGAGGTGGTCAGCAGAACTCGTTTGCCGTGCAGGTTCATAGTTTATTCATTGTCCGCCGGGCGCGCATACTGCGTGTTGGCGACGATCTGCCGCAGCGGAATCACGCGGTGCAGTTCTTCCAGAGTGGTGATCTTATGCTCGACCTTGAGCAGGCCGTCCCAGACCAGCGGGCGCATGCCGTGGGCGACGGCCAGGTCGTTGAGCTCGTTGACCGGCCGTTCGTTCTGAATGGCCAGTTGCAGGTCGGAGTCGACGACCAACAGCTCGAACAGGCCGACGCGACCGCGGAAGCCCGTGTTGCTGCAGCGTTTGCAGCCGGCGCCGTGCACGAACTCGAAACCTTTGATCGTCTCGCCGAAGGGCTCGCGCAATTTGCGGTCGGGCAGGTACGTCTCACTGCAGCCCCGGCACACGCGGCGCACCAGGCGTTGGCTGAGCACCCCCAGCAGCACCTGCGCGATTTCCTCGTGCGTCAGTCCGAGGCTCACCAGACGCGGAATGGCGTGAACGGCGTCGTTGGTGTGCACGGTGGACAGCACCAGGTGGCCGGTTTGCGAGGCCTTGGTGGCCACGTCGGCGGTTTCGACGTCGCGGATCTCGCCGATCAGCAGCACGTCGGGGTCGTGGCGCAAAAAGGCGCGCGCCAGATCGGCGAAGCCCAGCTTGCCGGAAATCTGCTTCTGGCAGACGCCCTCGAGGTCGTACTCGATCGGGTCTTCCGCCGAGAGAATCTTGATCGTCGAGTTGTTGATGTGTTTGAGGCTCGCGTAGAGCGTCGTGGTCTTGCCCGAGCCGGTCGGACCGCTGTTGAGCACCATGCCGTGCGGGTTGGAAATCAGCCGTTTGAACGTCTCCAGATCGCGCGAAGTGAAGCCCAGCAGCTCCAAGTCGATCGGGGCCATCGATTTGTCGAGCACGCGCAGCACCGCGTCCTCGCCGTCCAGGCCCGGAATCAGCGACAGGCGAAACGCCACATCCTGCTGCTTGCCGCCCTGTTCGACCGTCAGCAGAATGCGCCCGTCCTGCGGCGCGCGACGTTCGGCGATGTCCAGCCGCGACATGACCTTGAGGCGGATGATCACCTCGCTGACGTTGTCCTTGGTGATGCCCGCGTTCACCTGCTGCAACAGGCCGTCGATCTTGATGCGCGTGGCGGCGTGGTAGCGGAAATTTTCGATGTGAATGTCGGTGGCGCCGCGGCGCAGCGCGTTGACCAGCAAATCGTTGACCAGCCGCTTGATCGGCGCGTCCACGTCCCACTCGCTGGTGACGGCCTCGATCCTCTCCTTGCGCCGGCGGCCGTCGTCGGGCACCTCGCCGAGCATCACCTCGCCGGCCAGCTCCTGCGGTGGATCGGCGCGCACTTCGTCCTTCGCGGTGATCTTGTCCAGGCCGTAGGCGAGCGCCAGCGCCTTTTGAATTTTGTCGCCGGCGATCTTCACCGGCAGCACGCGCCGGCCGCGCAGCACGCGGCTGATCGCGTCGATCGTGTTCAGGTCGTTGGGATTGGACAGACCGACGACCACCGGCTTGTCCGTGTCCGGATCGACATGGTCCAGCAGCAGCACGTCGTGGGTCAGGCAAAACACCTGCGGCAACAACCGCACGCTGTCCGGATCGACTTCATAGGGCCCGAAATCCAGGTCTTCCAGTCGTTCGCCCATCGGTTTTCCTTTGTCAGTCCAGCCCCAACGCTTCGCGGGGATTGTGGATCAGCAGGTCTTCCAGCTTCTTCTCGCCGATCGTCTTGCGCAGCATGTCCACGCCCTCGCCGTAGATGCGCTCGGCGTGGCCCGGCGTGTGCGCGTCCGAGCCGGCGAAGTCGACGACCTCGTGTTTGAGCATCCACTCGGCGGCCTTGCGCGCTTCGCGACCGTACAGGCCGATCAGGCTGCCCAGGTTGATCTGCACCAGGTAACCGGCCTCGCGCAGTTCTTCGATCCGCTTGGGCTTGCGCCCGATGTCCGCGTAGCGCTCCGGATGCGCCAGAACCGGCACCCAGCCCTTCACGCGCATCCGGAAAGCCCAGTCACGCGCCATCGGCGGAATGCGCAGCAGCGGCAGTTCGACCAGCACGTGCTTGCCCTCGTGCAGCGGATAGAGATCGTTGTTGTCCAGCAGTGACTGGAAGTTATCGTCGAGGTAATACTCGGTGCCCGCCAGCAGACGCAAGCCGGGCGCGGCTTCGGCCAGCGGATCGGCCAGCGCGGCGATGGCCTCCAGTTGTTCGGCGCGGTCGTGTTCGTACACGCCGATCATCATGTGCGGCGTCGTGCAGATCGCGCCGAAGCCCGCCGCCAGCGCGTGTTTGGCGATCGCGACGGTCTCCTCCGCCTTGGCTGCGCCGTCGTCGAAGCCGGGCAGGGCGTGGCTGTGGATATCGATAAACTCGGGCAACGATCCTCTCCTCAATTGCAGCAAGTACGCATTGTAGCGTTGTCGGCCGGGCAAAGACAACCAAAGTTACACGATGTCGGTAAGTTCCCCATCATGACCTGTTGAGTGCATGTCCGCAAGGCGAATCTCGAAAAAAAGGCATGTATTCGCCGTGGCGGCCGCATCCCTGCACATTCGGATATAATGGCGGAAAATCAGGGCGTTTATCGCGGAAAAATCGTGAATTGCGGTCTGATATTTTCAGGAACGTTTCAGCAAAGAAAAGCACAATAAAACATTCTCTTACGCTTGTTTTTCCTCAAGTCGCACTTCAAGAAATTAGGGTAATATATGGATATCGCTACATTTTTACTTACTCGTTACAAATCTTCCGACGATTGTTACTTTTTTGCACGATTTTTAGCCGAAAAACTAAGTTTATTTTTAGATAGGTTGACGGCGGATCCTGGGGATGGATCCACCGTCAAAGAAGATGGGTGGTGATAGGGTCACCTTGGAGGGTCACTGAGAGTCCTGGTGATCAGGATTCTCGCAGGAAAACAACCCCTTATCGGGGTAGAAAGCCTCTTGTGATGAACACCCGGGGCGTTCGTCGTCCATTCGTCGCCGAATCGACCGTTTCGCTTGCGCCCCTTACGTTGCAAAAGAGCATTGAGTTCGCCGTATAAGAGAGCAAGTTCAGTGCCAAATCGCCCAAATCGCGCAACCCGGCGAAACTGTGTTGATTCTGGGTAAACGCCGAAAATCGGGCATGCTGACTTTTTGTTAACGGCAGATGAAAATCTGAGATGACACAATGCGTTGAACGGAATAAAGCAAATTTTCCATATCGCTTGGCCCCCCGGAAAAATGATGGTATGCATGCTCCAATATCATTTTTGCGCGAAACGGAGCGTCATGCGCCGCTTGTTTATCGCCTTATGGTTACTGTCCTTCGCGGCTTCAATGGCCGCCTGCAACCCGGCCTACGCGCCGGTGCCGGCCACGGGCATTCTCGAATCCGACGAGGTCGAATTCGGCGGTTACGCCAGTTTCGGCTACCTGGGCAACAAGGTGCGCCCGACGACCTTCCGCGGCGTGCTGGCCAACTTCGGCGTTTTCGTGCGCAAGGGCGTGGCCGACGGCGTCGACGCCACCGGCACGCTCTCGACCTACGGCGTCACCGGCGCCTGGGGCTTCGCGCAGGACCGGGAAGCCGAAACGGTGCTGCGCGCCTGCGTCGGCGTCGGCTGGATGAACGCGATGATGGGCGTCGACTGGGCCACGCGCGTCAGCGAAGGCCCGCGCACACACTACAACGTCGGCGGTTCGGCCACGGCCTGGATCGGCGACGCGTTCTTCACCGACGATCCGGGCCTGAGCTACGGCCTGCGCATGGGCCCCTTGTTTCAGATTGCCGCCGAGCCGCGCTGGGATGCGACGACATCCGGCGGTGTGCGCTTCGACTGGGCGCCGCTGCAATTCGGCGGCAAGGGCAGCGCCGAAACGCTGCTGGACCTGATCGGCGGTTCGCGCAATCCCTACGAGGAACCCTACGACGAGGGCCTGCCCGGCGACTGGCCGCGGCCGATCTTCGCCTTCGAGCCCGGCGCCTGGGCGGTCACCGGCGGCCCGGCGATTTCCTACCACAGCAATCGCGGTCAATGGTTGTTGGGCGGCGAAAAGGAAAAGGATTAAGGCGAGCCGCCTACTGCACGTACCCCAATTCGGATAATTTTTTCTTCTGCGCTTCGTCGAGCGTCACGTTGCGCGTCGAGCGGCCCGCTCCGGCGAACAGGTCCTCGACGATCGCCTCGATTTGCGGCATCAACTCTTCGATCAACTCGCCGGCGACGATGTTGTCGCCCGTACCTTGCTCCAGCAGAAACGCCGGCACGTCGACCTCCAGCCCGCGCACGGTTTCCTTGACGCCGCCGAACCAGTACCAGCGCTCGTCGGCGACGTAGCGCGCGGGCGTTTCGCCGATGAACGTGTTTTCACCGCCCACCCAGCGGCGCGTAGGCAATTCCTGTTCGTCGCGGATGGCGGCGGTCAGGTCCAGCCCGTCGGTCGGCCACGCGCCGTCGTTGACGCCCAGCAGGCTCAGCAGCGTGGGCGTTACGTCGATCAGGCCGGCCGGTCCGTTAAGCATCCGTCCGGCGGGCACGCCCGGCCCGGCGACGATCCAGGGCACTTCGATTTCCGGCGGTTGCAGCGTGATGCCGTGGCCGTACATCTCGCGTTCGCCGAACAGTTCGCCGTGGTCGCTGACCAGCGCAAAGAACGTGTTCTCGTCGCGCCCGCGTAGAAAGTCGCGCAACTGTCCGACCGCGCGATCGGCCCCGTACACCTCGCCCAGATACAGCGCCCGCGCCGCGTCGGTGAAGCGCGGCGGCAGTTTGCGCAGCGCCTTGGCCAGGTCGATGAAGTTCGCGTAATCCTGCACGCGCACGCGGTCGGCCAGCGACGAATCGCCCAGCAGCAAGCTGGGAATCTGCCCCTGCGGATCGTAAGGCCAATGCGGATCGTACAGATGCAGGAAGAGAAAATACGGCCGGTCGCCGCTGCGCGCGGCCAGCCAGTGCAGCGTCGCCTTGATCGCGTCGGCGGCGCGTTCGGTCGTCGGATGCTCCACCCGGTCGAAGCCCTGGCCCATGCCGTAGGGCGAATCGACGAACAGATGCGTCACCACCGCGTGCGTTTCGTAGCCGCGTGCGGCCAGCCGTTCGGCCAGCGTGCGCGCCTCGGCGGGCAGGGCGTCGGCCACCCGGCGCACGCCCAGCCGCCACGGCCAGCGGCCGGTGAGCATCGCAGCGTGCGAGGGCAGCGTCCAACTCGCCGGCGCGCGCACCTGGGCCAGCGACGTGCCCGCGGCGGCCAGTTCATCGATGTTGGGCGTGGCCGAGACCTTCGCGCCGTACGCGCCCATCACGTCGGTGCGCAGCGTGTCGATGCTGATGAGCACCAGGTTGGGCAGGTTCGCCGTGTCCGGTCGCGTGGCGTCGGCCAGCAGCGGCGGCCCGGCCGCGGCCAGCGCCACGGCCAGCGTCCAGACGATCCACCGCCCGAGGTGCACGCGCGGCGCTTCGTCGGCGGCGAAGAATCGGCGCAACGGCCAGTGCAGCAGCAAATAGACGATCAACCCCAGCACCAGCGGCGGCAGCAGCGGCACGAGCATCAGCGGCGGAAAATCCAACGCCAGCCGGGCGATGCGCTCGGGCACCAGCCCTCCGGCGATGATCCGCGTGACGAAGGTGGTCATCGACGCCGCGTCGCCCGCGAACAACGGCAACTTGGCCACCGGCGTGTCGGCCACCAGCCGCGCGAGAATTTTCGGCGAGGCCGCCGTCGCCAGCAGCGCCGTCAACCACCCGGCCCACAATGCCACCACCGCGCGCAACGGCGAGCGCAGCAGCAGTCGCAGCAGCAACAACTGCAGAACCACCGCCGCCGCCACGACCGATCCGAGCAGCGCGCCGAAATACGCGCCGTAAGCCGTCAGGCGGAAAAACAGATGCGTCGACCAGCCCAGGTAGCCCTGCTCGACCGCTTCGATCGTCGCCAGCGCCAGCCCGCCGAGTACGCACAAACCGCCGGCGAACAGCGCACTGCGCAGCAGCAACGAACCCAGCCGGCGCGAGAAGAAGCTCATGGCGTTTGCTTGCCTCGCTTGAGTTCGGGCGGGATTTTATCCTCGGCCATCCAGACCACCCAGGCGCCGCCGTCGTCCTGCCGCAACAACTGCAACAGCTTGCCGTCGCGCCGTGCTTCGTAGGCCAGGTGGCCGTCTTCCCTGGGCGAGAACGCGCCGCACGTATTGGCCAGCGCCTGGCGCACGGCGGTGAAGGTTCCGCCCGGCGTGCGGTAGCTCAGCGAAATCAGCTCGTCGTCTTTGAAGATCAAACGCAGGTCGCGCGCCTTGCGCAACGGCCCGGCGACGGTAAACGCGCGCAGCCCCTCGGGCGCGTTCGCTTCGGTCCATTCGCCGACGACCGCGCGCGCCGTTTCCATTGACGAACCCAGCGGCAGATCGCCCAGCAGATACGGATCGGCCGCCAGGGCGAGCGACGCCGCCGCCAGCAGCGGCAGCAACAGCAGGTAAATTTTTTTCACGTTGTTACGGCTCCGATATTTCACTCGGCGGCTTGCTTCGTTTCGCCGCCAGTTTCACCGTGTAGTAGGGGCGGAATTCGCCCGTTTCGGTTTCGACAAAAAACCGGATGTACCCTTCCTCGATGCGCGTGCCGTGCCGCGATTTGAGCACGCCGTCCACGCGCAGACGGCGCAGGTCGCTCATCACCTCTTCGCGCACGCGCAGTTCGCCGGGCTTGAGCAACTCGCATTTGGTCAGGCGCATCGTCTGCGTTTTGAGAATGGTCAGCTCGACGACCAGGTACTTGGGCTCGCTCGGCGAGCGGGTGATGGTCAGCGCGGCGTTGGTCGGCTTGATCGCGTTCAGATCGTCGTAGACGTTCGCCGGTCCTTCCCACTGCCCCAGAAAACGTGCGGCGGGGTCGGGCGTGGCTTCGGCGGCCCACAACGGTGCGGCGATGAGCAAAAGGAAAAACGCCATCCGGGCCAGTCGCATAAAAACGCTCCGGCGCAAGGAAATCCTCAACAATACGGGCACGTCCGACTCAACGGTGAAACCTTGATTTACTATAGGGAATTGTAACGGTGCTGGCGAGGGGTGGCGAAAAAAAAGTTACTCGGCCTTGACGACCGGGTCGATGGACACGCCGTCGAGGATCGCGTCGCGCAACGCCTGCGCCCGGGCAAGCGGCCACCAGGCGGGCGCGGCCACGCCGATCGCCCCGATCGCCCGTTCGCCCTGCGACAGCACGAACACCCAGCCGCGCGCCTGCTTGTCCTTGACCGCCCAACCGTCGCAGAGGCGCCCGGCGATCTTCGCTTGCGCCGGCGACAACTCGACCTCGTCGGCGTCGCGCGCGGTCGTGAGCGCGTCGAGCATCTCGCGCGCGGTCGTCTCGCCCAGCGCGGCGGGGGTTTGCGCCACGGCGATCCACGGCAGGCCGTGCACGTCGCCCTGCGGGAAAAAGACGGTCAGCGGCGCGCGCTCCAGCGGCGCGAAGCTCGCGGGGATCGACAGGTGAATCGCGCCGACCTCCGCCGGTTTCCATGGGGCCAGCTCGCGTTGCATGTTCTGCACCGCCGACGCCGCGCACCCGATGGTCAACGCGAGCAGCAGGATCGGGAGAAAACGCAATTTCATCTCAGTACGTTTCTTTGGCGATGGCGTTGGTGATCGCCTCTTCGAACTGGTCGAGGCTGAAGGGCTTTTGCAGCAGCAGCACTTCTTCGTCGAAGTGGCCCAGGTCGTAGTAGTCGGCCAGGCCCGAGCAGAAGATCACCGGCACGGTGCGGTCGATTTCGCGGATGCGGTCATAGGTTTCGCGGCCGTTGAGGTTGGGCATGATCACGTCCAGCACCAGCGCCTTGATGCGCGGCGCGTGGCGCTCGAACAGCTTGACCGCCTCGGCGCCGTCGACGGCCAGCAGCGGCTGATAGCCCATGCGCAGCAGCATGTTCTTGGCCAGCAGCCGGATGAGTTCCTCGTCGTCGGCGACCAGCACGAAGTCGGGCGTCTTGGTCGCGTCGGGCCGCGTCAGTTCGGCCATCTCGTCCAGCGGCTGACAGAACGCGCTGATCCAATGTTCGCTGTTCATGCCCTCGAACAACGTCAGTTGCACGTACATGTTGATCACGCCGCCGTCGCGCCGGCGCAGCGGCAAGGTGATCGACTGCGGACCTTCGTCGATCAGCGCTCGCTGCAGATCGGCCAGGTTCACCTTGGCTTGCGGCGCCAGCAGATCGGCCAGCGACGTGCCCGGCACCTGGTGACGCATCAGCCCCAACGCGTCGGCCGCGTGGCGGTTGGCCAGCGCCAGGTGCCCCGAGCCGTCCAGCAGGAAGATCGCCATGCCCGCCGTTTCCACCAGCCGGTGCATGCGCTCGTCCGAAGCGGTCAGCGCGCGCTCCATCTCCAGCGCCTTGCGCACGTCGGCCAGCTCGCCGCGCACGTGCGCCAGTTCGTCCATCCGCCGTTTCCACGTGCCGACGCGGAAAATCAAAAACGAGGCCAGCAGCCAGTCGCCGGTCAGCGCCAGCAGGATGAACGAACGCGCGGGCAAAGCGCGGTCGTCGCCGGTCAGATTGTCGCGCACCTGCTCGGTGACGTACGCCGCCAGATACTGATACGCGGCCAGATGGCCGATCAGCAGCAGCACGATCAACAACACGGCGATGGCGCGACCACGACTCATACCGGCGACCCGCTTCGGTTAACGATGAACCCGTATCCTAAACGAGCCGGGCCGCCGTGGGCAAGCGAGTTGCGCCGGTCGGCGAAAAAACCGCTTATTTCTGCTTGGTCCAGACCGCGCCGAAGGTGGGGTCGTTGAAAACGATCTTGTATTCGCCGGCGGCCGTTTCGAACGGGTCGCCATAAAAATGCCGGTCGCCATAAGAGTAGTTAAGCTGGCCCGAGCCGGGCGCAAAGTATGACTCGACGATAAAACCGGTCAGCGATTGTTCCAGGCCGGCGATGGTCACCAGCACCGGAACGTTCCAGACCGGATCGCAAAAGCTGTCCAGATCGTAACAAGACAATTCCCAGCGCCCTTGTGGATCGCACGCCACAGTCCGGTCGTTGCCGAATTCGTCCTGATAAAAGCCGGTGTAGTCATCGAGAATCAATTGCAGTGAATAATCGCCGATTCCTTCCGGCATCGGCGGCGGGCACTGTTGGTTGTTTTCGTCCTGAAAGACCAGCGTGCCGTCCTCGTCGATCCAGCCGTTAAGATCGGGCGTCGCCTCATCATCGTCATCGTCGTCATCGTCGTCATCGTCGTCATCATCGCAGGCCGGGATGAGCATTGTTGCGGTCAGCAGGATCAGCGCCGCTATCCATATCGCCGGGAGCAGAGTTCGTTGCATAGCCACCTCCATGGGATGCGCCGGGAAATTATTTCTCTTCTTTCGTCCACACCGCGCCGAAGGTGGGCTCAGCATAAACGATCCGATAAGCAAAGTCGTTGGCGAAACGGTCGCCGTTAATTGTCCGGTCTTCATAATCGAGATAGACCTGCCCGGTGCCCGCCGCCCAGGGATTGACCGAATCGATGACGTGTCCGGTCAGCGTCAGGTCCTGGTCCTTGATGTTCGCCAGCACCGGAAACCGCCAACCGGCGCGGCAGAAGTTTTCGCCTTCCTCGCAGACGACTTCCCAACGGCCGGTCGGATCGCACTCCAGCTCGCGCTTGTTGCCGTATTCATCGAGATAATCTCCCAGATAAGCGTCCAGAAATGTTTGCAGTTCCGATTCGCTGATCAGATCCGGCAACGGCGGCGGGCATTGCTGATTGTTCTCGTCCTGAAAAACCAGCGTGCCGTCCTCGTCGGTCCAGCCGTTAAGATCGGGCGTCGCTTCGTCGTCGCCGGGAGTGTTGTCGTCGTCATCATCATTGCAGGCCGGGATGAGCATTGTTGCGGTCAGCAGGATCAGCGCCGCTATCCATATCGCCGGGAGCAGAGTTCGTTGCATAGCCACCTCCATAGGATACGCCAGATTGGTTCCATTGTGGACGATTCGATTATTATGTCAATTGGGTGTGCGCGAATCGGCTAAATTTGTATACCTATCATCAACGGTCAATCGAAAGAATGTTCGAAGGTCGTCATGGTTTTTAGTCGTTCATCCCGTTTTTCCCGGCGATCCTCGCGGAAGCTAAGCGCCGCGGAAAGCAACTCGATGGCTCCACCCACCAACATGACCACGCCGACGTTAGAGGAGGTAATCAGCCACGCCCCGAGCGCCGGAGCGGGGAATTGACTCAAACCGGTCAAGAACAAGAGTATTCCCATGTAGCGACTCGTGTCGCCCCCCGGCGGGGCAAAGTGATTGATGCCCACTTCCCACCAGAGAATATACGAGCCGCCCTGAATGACGCCGCGGGAGATGCTCGAAAGATAGGGGAAAATCGGAGCAATAGGCGGACAGCAAATCACGGCCAGGTAAGCCGCCGCCAGGAAGAGCGAATCGGCCGCCCAACCGAGACGAATCCAGCCCCATGATTTCCAGGTGCTGACCCGGTCGATCCATTGTCCCAGGTAACCGGTGTTAAGGAAGCCGATTCCGCAGGGAATGATGTGAATCAAGACCGCAACGCCGACGTAATTGAACTCGAGATTCTTAGTCAGCAGTACGGGAATGAAAGCGGAACTGACCATCCCGCCGAAGCTGTCGAAAAATCCGATCGCCAGATAACGTAAAAAGCGCGCGTCGGTTCTAACGATGTGATAGGAATCGACGATGATTTTTTTGGCATTCACCGGGATTTGTCTGGTGATCGGTTCCAGGTCTTCTTTGACCTTGACGGTTCGGAAAATCAGGCAGCCGATGCCGAGAAGGGCGGCGGCCGTGAGCATCTGCGCTTTGATCATCAGTTTCGGATCGTCTTTCACCATTTGCAACAAAATGGCGGAAGTCAGCACCGAAATCAGAAAAATGATATTGGACCATTTGCGGACTTCACCCGCGATCGCGCCCCGTGTTTCGACCGGGTAATTGAATCGCTCGATCACGGCCATGGCGGGGCGCACCATGTTGTCAAACAACGTTCCGCAACCCCACATGGTTAAAAAGAGGAACGGGTTTTCGGTCAATCCCATCATGAACGCGCAGATGGCATACCCCATGCCGGGATAGAAAAAGAAAGGCATCTTCTTTCGAAAGGCCATTAGCCCGCTGAAATAAATAACCGCAAACAGTCCGATGCTGGAGATGGTTTTTTCAATGGCCATTTGCCAATCGGGACTGTTGAGTCCCATCAGGGCGATGACCGGGGCATTGGCCAAAATACCTTCGGCCGTTGCCTGGCAGACGACCTGCGCCATGTGTCGGCGATAGGTATGCCGGATCTCGGGAGTCAGGTTCGGACCCTTGAAAAACCGGATCAGCCCTTTTTTCATTCCGCGTCCGACCGGAAGTTGCGGACGAATTCGGCGTAGGTCATGGCGGCGGCGCCCATCTCGCTCAATTGATCGAGCATCCGCTTCATCGATTCTTCGTCGCCGCCTTCATTGGAAGTCAGTACGTCGATCAGGATGGTGACATTAACTCCGGCTTTCAGCAGACCTTTGACGGCGGAACTGACGCAGAGATCGATGCCGACGCCGTAGACGACCCAGCGATCGACGTTCAGTTTTTCGATGAGCCGCGCGGCGTTGGCATTGTGCAGAAACATGTCCCAGATTCGTTCCGCATCACCTTTTTCGATGTCGCCGTCATCGGGCTTTTTCTCGATGTTGAAAACGCAGTGCGACGCCGTTTTCGTCATCCAATCGCGATCCGACGGATCGCGGGGAACGACGAGCACATTGTCCGGGTTGTCCTTCGTGACAAATCGCTCGGCGCAACATATGGTGAAAACGAACGGGCATCCGCCTTTTTGGGCCAGGTTCTGGAGATGGGTCAAGCGATCGCTGAAAGGCTCGGAGCGCTCGGTAAAGGAGGCCCCCACGCCTTTCAGCGCCTTTTCACGGCAGCAAACTTCGAAAAAACCGAACTTGTCCAACTCGCCGCCTTTCCGCTTAAAAGTGCGCGCGGACCTGGGCGCCGAACGTACGCGGCGTTCCCTCGAAGCCCGAGAAGTACTGGTAGTTGCCGTATACCGCCGAAATGTAATCCGCGTCCAGCAGGTTGTTACCGTACACGGAGAAATCGAGCATCTTGTCGTAGGTGTACGACAGATACGCGTCCCACAGCGTGTAGGCGGGAATCGTGCAGGTGTTATCCGGGTTGGCGTAATACTCGGAGTAGTAACGGACGCTGGTGCCGCCGCCGAGACCGAATCCCGCCAGCGCCTTGATGCCGCCCTCGGCTTGTTGCGGCGAGATGCCGGCGAGCTGGTTGTCTTCCAGGGTTGTATCCACTTCGTATTCCGTGACGATCGGATCGCGCCAGGTGTAATTGCCGAAAATCATCAGTTCGCGAATGGGGCGAAATTTAAGACCGGTTTCGATGCCGCGAATCTGCCAGCTGCCGATGTTTTCGAACATGTTGGATACCGGATTCAAATCGACCATGTCGTATCGATCCAGTTGGTACCCGATCAGCTCGACGTCGATCAGGTGCTTCATCAACGTGGATTTAATTCCGGCTTCGACGCTACGACTTTTTTCCGGTTCGACGTCGGCGAACTCGGTATTGGTGATCGCTTGGAAGACCGGTGAATAACCCATGCCCCAGGCGCCGTAAACGTTGAGTCGGTTTTCCTCGCCGTTGAGGATGCCGACGCTCAAACCGGCGCTCGGGCTAAGCGCGCCGTCGGTTTTCTCCGCTTCGTCATCGGTGACCGGATCAACCTGGGTGCGGGTGAACGAGTCGTACCGGACGCCGGCGGTGAGGTGAATACGATCGATGAAGCTGGTTTGATCGCGAATAAACACGCCGTAATCCGTTTCGTAGGTGTCTCGCGTAGAGGGATCGCTGTAGACCCAGGTGCTGCGGGGCGGCTCTTTGAAGGTCGTGATGTCCAGCGGGATGCCCATGCCGAAATCGACGTTGCCGTTCGCATCCACGTAATCGGTGGTGGTAATATTGGTCTGCGTATACTTGAAGGTCATGTACTCGTAGCCGCCGCCGGCCGTGACCGCTCCTTTGAGCAGGTTCCCTACGGCGTAGTTGAAAGTCAGCGACAGTTCGGAGAAGTAATAGTCCTCGAAGCAATCGGAATCGGCCGACAACCGATCCATCAACGAACTGCCGGCCGGCGCCGTTCCGCCGACGCCGTCATACCAGAACGAATCCATATGCCAGTACGAGCCGATCAGCTTGGTTTCAAGCCATTTGCCGAAATCGTGGGTCCACGCGGCGGCGGCGCGATACTGTTGGATGGTCAGGTAATTGTGATCGTCGACGCCGAGGTTTGCGTCTCGGTCGATGCCGTCCAGCCGTTCGCCGTCTTCGTCCAACAGGACCGGCGCGACGTTGTTGTCGCGGCTTGTGTAATACCAGCCGGTTATGGAGAGCAGATCGTACGGTGACGGATAAAAGCTCAAATGTGTGTAAAGATCGCCGCGCAGAAGCTCACTGTCTTCCTGCCAGCCTTCCGCTTTGGTAATGCTGCCGGTGATCGAATAAGTATGGGGTAAGTCCTTACCTATCGGACCGGATCCTTTGGCCGAAGCGCGGGTGGAAATGGTCGGATACTCGAACTGAGTAAGAAGATCGAAGTGCGGGGTGGTCGAACCCGGATCGGTGAAAAGTTGCAATGCGCCGGCCAACGCGTTGCGGCCGTATAAGGAAGCCGTCGGACCTTTGGCCAATTCCATGCGAGTGACCGCGTCAAGAGGAAGGGTGCCCAGGTAAGCGCCGCCCCAGGAGAGGTTGCGCAACGGGATCCCGTCCAGAAGAATCAGTA
This sequence comes from uncultured Pseudomonadota bacterium, assembly GCA_937967875.1. Classification (GTDB taxonomy): domain Bacteria; phylum Lernaellota; class Lernaellaia; order Lernaellales; family Lernaellaceae; genus CALBTQ01. The sequence continues at coordinate 8,054 of CALBTQ010000568.1, read as the reverse complement.
TGTTACCGCCGCTGGTGAACTCGTGACGCAGGCCGCGCACGTCGATGGAGCCGAACGAGCCGTTGTTCTGCCTCGGGTTGACCAGGACTCCGGGAATGTCGATCAACGCGTCCATCGAATTTTTCACCCCCGGCTGCTGCAGTCGCGTTTGGTCGATGATCGTTACGTCGGCCGGCACGTTCTGCGGGTCCGACTCGATCCGCGTCCCGGTCACCACGACCTCTTCGCCGACGATCGTCGGCGCGCCGGGCGCGGGCGTCGCCTCTGCGGAATCGTCTTCTTCAGCTAATGCGGTAAAAGGGAAAACAAGCAGACAAATGACAAGCAACAGAATCGGGGGAGTGAAGTGCTTCATGGCAAAGATCCTTAATGATTTGCGATTAACAACATAATCCGCATGGCCATTGGCGGGTTAGTGTAAGGGAACTATTCCAGGTTGTACACCGAGAAAAATCCTACAGTCCGATTTCGATCAGCGCCGCCGAATCGGGCCGGAAGCGGTCGCGCGGCCAGGTCAGCGCCTCGTCGATCTGCATCAGCAGCGCGCCCTTCTGCTCGGGCAGGCCGCCGGAAACGTCCAGGAAGTTGCTCAGGTGATCGCTCTGCAGCAGCGTGGACGCGTCGATGCCCGCGATCAGCTCGCGCGTCTCCCGCAGCGCCTGATACGGATCGGGCAGCGTCAGGCGTCCCTCGCGCCACTCGCGCAGCAGCGGCGTGTTGCGCCGGGGGATGAACGTACGCAGCCGCACGAAGGTCGGCCGCACCGCGTTGATCACCGCCGCGCTGGCCGTCGCGTGCTCGTGCGTGCGCTCGACGCCCGCAACGCCGATCATCACGTACAGCGACAGTTCGATTTCCGCGTCCATCACCAGCCGCCCGGCGCGGACGATCGTCTGCGCGTCGGCGCCCTTTTCGATTTTTTTTAGCGTGACGTCGTCGCCCGATTCCAGCCCCATGTGCAGTCGCGTGAGGCCGGCGGCGCGCAGCAGCGTCAGCTCCTCGGGCGTTTTACGCGCGACGAACTTCGCCGATCCGTAAACGGTGATGCGCCGCAGCGCCGGAAACAGCTCGTGCGCCTTCTGACAGATCTCCGCCAGGCGCTCGGTGGGCAGCACGATGGCGTTGCCGTCGGCGAGGAAGATCGTGGGGATCTGCGGACCGTACAGCAGCCGCGCGCGCTCGATATCGTCCAGAATCTCCGCCTGCGGCCGGGCGCGGAATTTCTTCGCCTTGTACATGTCGCAAAAACCGCAGCGGTTGTGCGGACAGCCGATGACCGCCTGGATGATCAGGCTGTCGGCCTCGGAGGGCGGACGATACACCGGATGATCGTACTGCAGCATCTCACTCTTTCAACGGCCAACTGGTGCCGGTGCGCCGGTACTGCGGATCGGCCGGGGTATGCCAGTGACGAACCTCGATGTCGTGCGCCGCCGCGTAGGCCGCCAGCGTCGCGTCGGGGTTGATCGCCACCGCCTCGCCGATCGCTTCGATCAGGGGAATGTCGATTCCGTTATCGGTATACACCAAAGCGTCGCTCGGCGTAAAACCGCGCTGGGACAGCCATTCGAGCACGAGGTCGCGCTTGCCCTCGGCCATGCACGGCGGTTGGGCCATCACCGGCAGCAGCCGGCCGTTGTCGTGCAGCGACGAGGTGCCGATGCCGTCGTGCGCCCCGACGATCCGCGCCAGCGCCCGCGCGAGAAACTCGTTGGAGCCCGTGGCCAGCAGCACCGTGTCGCCCGCCGCGCGGTGTTCGTCGAGTTGCGCCAGCGCCTCGCGGTAGAAACGCGGGGCCATCGTTTCGCGCACGGCGCGCTCGGCCAGTTCGTCCACTCGCCGCGGGCTCAACCCCGCGTAGCAGGTGACGCCCGCCTCGACGATCGCGATTTCGCCGCGCAACCCCAGGCGATACAACGCCATCGCGCGAAACGAGCGGACCATGCCCGCCCAGGGCATCGCGCGCTCGCGGATCATCCACGAGGCGAACAGGTAGCCGCTCATGCCGTCCAGCAGCGTGCGGTCGACGTCGAAGATAATCGGGCGCATTTATTTACCGAAGAGAGGCAATTCGTCGCCGTCGGCTTTCACCGCTTTTTTCGTCGCGGCCGGCGCGCCGGGCAGGGCGAAGCGATAACCCTCCTGTGTGCGCGCGGGTTTGTAGATGTGCGTTTCCAAGTGCCAGACGCGCTCGGACCACTGCCCCGCGACGATCTTGGTTTCGGTTTCCAGGAAGGCGAAGACCTTGGCGTCCAGGTTGTCCAGGTAATGCAGCACCGCGGCTTCGGCGAACATCGGAATTTTCGAAGAGCCCCATTCCGGTCGGCCGTGATGCGACAGAATCATATGCTCGATCTGCATGATGCGTTCGGCGCTCAGGCTTTCGACCCGCGCGGCCAGCCGCCCCAGGTACTGGATGCCGAAGACGTGATGCCCGACCAGCCGCCCTTCGTCGGTGTACTCCAGCGAGAGCGTGTAGGCCAGTTCGCGCACCTTGCCCAGGTCGTGAAACAGCGTGCCGGCCAGCAGCAGGTTGCGGTCCAGCGCCGGGTAATGCGCGCAGATTCTGTCGGCCAGCAGCATCATCGAGCACGTGTGCTCCAGCAGCCCGCCGAGATAGGCCTGGTGGATGTTCATCGCCGCCGGCGCGGTCTTGAAGCGGGGACCGAGTTCCTCGTCATCCAGCAGCGCCAGCGCCAGCGCGCGCAGCGGCTCGTCGTCGAGCGACTCGACCAGCGCGCGGACCGTTTGCCAATAGGGCTCGATCTCGCGCGGACACACCGGCAGAAACAGCGCGGCGTCGACCTCGCTTTCCGGCGCCGGCTCCAGGTAGCTGACCACCAGTTGCATCTGGTTGTTGTACAAATTGCCGCGCGCCTGAATCAGCACGAACGACCCCGAACCCGCCGCGGCGTCGAACTGCTCGGCGTTGTCCCACACCCGCGCTTCGATGTCGCCCGTGCGATCCACCAGCGTCAGGTTGAGGTACGGTTTGCCCGCCCGGGTCGTCCCGCGCGACTTGCTGCGCAAATAATAGACGCCGTCGACCAACTGACCGTCGGCGATCTGCTCGAGCCAAATATGCTCCATGCCGCATCCTTTCCGTGAGGGGCCCCATGATAGCCGCCCCCGCGCGCCGGGAACAAGCCCGGGGATCGCGCTATGGTCCTGAACGAGCCTAAAGTCTGTGTCTTAATAGAAAAAGACTGGTCATGCAGTTATGGCCGGCCTTGTCGTTGACCGATTTACGGGCGATCGAGGATACGTTTGATCCAGTCGCTTTCGTTGTTGCCGCAGCCGCCGCAATCGTCGTCATCGTCGTCGCCGGTCGTGTCGTCGTCGACGGAGTCGTCGTCGGTCAACGGTTCGCATTCGTCGGTGTCTTCGAGGCATTCCTCGTCTTCCGCGCAGGGGAAGCCGGTCGTGTCGCAGGATTGGGCTTCTTCATCACAGAATTCTTCGCCATCGCAGAACAATCCGTTGTTCGGGCAGGGATTGCCGGAGGATGCACATTCATCGTTTTCCTCGTCGCAGCTTTCCTCGCCGTCGCAGAAGACGCCGTTGTCTCCGCAAGGATCACCTTCATGGACGCAGGCGCCTTCGTAGCAATAATCATCGCCGTTGCAGTAAGATCCATCGTCACAGGAAATGCCGTCGCCGACCACAGTCCAGCGCCACGAATCAAGATAAGAATCGCAGTATTGGCAGGGGTTGTTGGGGTTGAGTTCGCCTGTGGCAAAACAGTTGTTGTCGATCAAGCAGCCGGAGCATCCGTTTTCCCGCCACCAGTGATCATTATTGTAACGATGAATAATCCAATGATACCCTTCGTCGTTTTCGATTATGCCGGTAACCACGATATTGCCGCCAAAGTCGACATCGATCGTTCCGGGCATGTCGCCCTCACCGGAAGTGCCGCCGCCGTCAAACACCTTCGACCAAACCAAATTTCCTTCCGGGTCGTATTTGATGGTGACCATATCGTTGTTGCCGTCAATTTCATGTTCGGTAACGCCTGTTAGATACGCATATCCGGCGCCGGTAACCGCCATAGCGGTCGCTTGATCATACATCCTTGGGTTGTGGTCGTAAATTTTTGACCAGACAAGTTCGCCATCAGAATTATATTTTAGCAACAGATATCCTGTCAATTCTTCGGTGCGGCTAATGGTGGCCATGATGAAAATGTTGTCTGCGAAATCCAATCCGACGGCGACCGGCCAATCGTGGCTGATTTCAGCCTGGTCCGGATAATAGAAGCGGTACCAGGAGGTTGCGCCGTTCGGTTCGTACTTGATTACCGCCAAGCCCTTTTTGTCCTTCTCCTTGAGAGATTTGGAGACGAAGCCGGCCAGGAACGTTTCGCCTTTTCCGTTGGCGATCATCTGAGGATTTGAGGCGGAGTTCATCTCCGGATGGCCGAACAGATTTTGCCATTCCAATTCGCCGTCGATGTTGTATTTACTCACCATAAATTTTTTGCCGCCGCTGTCGCTGACGACGCCGCTTTGATAGATGTCATCGTCGGTATTCACAATGATGGCGGAGGCGTAACTTTGCTGATCGGAATCCGCGCCTGTCGTCATCCAATTTGGCTGTCCGTCGGGATTGATGGAAACAAGCAGGATATTGTTCGTTCCTTTATTCCCGATGGCGTCGCCGCTGATTAATGAATCGCCGTAAGAATTCACCGCCAATGCCAGGGGGGCGAATTGTACGCCCAGAGTTTTTTCTAAATTTTTCGACCATTCCAATTCGCCGTCACGGTTGTATTTAATCAGCGTCCCCCCATTCTCGGTGTTGGCGACCATGAATAGGTTCCCATAGTAATCGATGGCCATCTGCTGTTTATTGAATCTCAGTACACCCGAGTAAGGAACGGTGCTTGTTCCTAAATTGAAGCTCGTTTCCCAGCGAATGTCTTTCCAGATGCCGTATTGAATGAAATGGAGAAGGTCATTGTTTCCTTGGATGCCCGCAATGAAAACATGGCCGCTGGGATCAATCTGAGAGATGGGGAGTTGATAGTTATAATTATAATGATTTGCGATTATGGTCCAAGAGACAGGCTCAGTAATACCAAAGCCATTATCGACAAAATTTGGATCTTTCATGCCTGCATAGCTTGAATACCAGAACATATCTTTGTCCGGGTAATCGCCATCAACTTCATAATTAAACTGCGTTTCACAATATTCCGGATAATCCGTTAAATTGAATAAATTGAAAAGATCAATATGGACTCGTCCTCCATTCTGGTTGCCGCCAGCCGCATAATACAATGCCTGGCAACCCAAATTAATTTCTTTTCCGGTTCCATTTCCCTCCGAATCAAGAACCTCCACTATAAAATCTTCATTCGGATTTGTATTTTTAGGACTGCATTGAACTTTAATTAAATCGCCATTTGGAGCAAATATAGGAGGATCTATCGGTCTACAATCCGCCCAGCGTAAGAAGAGTGTACTATGTGAGCCCTTTTCTTCTCCTTCACTAACTGGATCATGTACCTGACCGCAGTAATAGCCCGGCCTGACATTGTCGAATAAGTCGTCCCACTTCCAGTTCCGGCCAACGATTGAAGTCTGGTCAGGATTGATAAAGAGATTATTATCTCTAAAGAATGAAGCCATTTTATCAACAGTAAGATTGTCGTTTTCATCAAGCAGCATCAACCATCGGTCTTTTAAGTATCCGTTTTCTGAATTTTTAAAATTTGTGGCATTGTTTAAAATATATGTGGCATATTCGCTACACCAAGCAGGAGGTGTCGGAAAATAATAACCACTTTCCGGATCTTTTAGCCACTTTGATCCATATTTATCATCCCACATTTGGAATAAGTCATCGGCGATCAAATCTAAAATGGAATTGTAGCATGATACGCCTTTACAATAGGGACCATGTGGAATTAAATCGTTTTCATTATATGGCGGGTGTGCAAGATCAAGAACGTAATCAGCGCCGGATGTGCGACATGTATTGATATAATTTACTCTTGTGGAATAAATCGCATCAGACAAATAAATTGTCTCGTTTGGCTTTACCACAAGAAGTGGATTTGCAATTAAAGAAAGTATTTTCCCCTCATTATAAATTATGTTAATTCTCTTTATTTTCACTTCAGGAATTCGGCTTGTATCGTCGGCATGAATTTCAATTTTTATTTTATCGAAATAATCCGAGCTTTTTTCCGTTTCCATTTGAGGTAGAAATCGAAATATTGTGTACATAAAGTCCGGCGAGGTGATGAGGCCTGACCTGTGCCAGTCGTGACGGCTCCATTCCCCTTTTGATGATTCTGGAGAGTATTTGCCCCAAAGATATAGAAACTCTGTCACTATTTCATCGTATCCTGGGTAAACTTGAAATTGTTCGCCTACCCTTTCTCAGAAATCTCTCCTCTCTGATTTTACATCATCGGCATTTGCGATCAAATCTTCTAAATTAGTATAGTAATTTTGGTCGAGCGCTGTGAATATAAAAGATGCAGTTAAATCAGTATTTAAATCGAAACCATGTGAAACCCTCATCCATTCGCTTGTGTCCGGATTGTAAAAATAGACAAACACCCATACTAATGGATTCAATAATGGGACCGAAGGCAGTGTACTTGCATCGAAGACAACCTCCACTTTGGTTTCTCTCAATATGTTAAAATACCATAACGGTTCATCCGCATCAGCCATTGTTGGAAGAAATAAACAAATAGCCACAAATAAAATGACCATTTTATTAAACATATCAATCCTCCAAATTATAGATTAATATTTGTGGCATTGTTATTAATAATACGTGAATGTCAACATTAAAATTTTTTAAAAATGCCGGCATTTGTCCCCCCTTGATATGAATGAAAATATTATGCAAAATTTCTATTTGACAAACACTCGAAAGGCTGAAATTTATGAATAAATATATCTTTTTAATTCTTCTTCTTTTTTTTCTGACGTTTATTTCATGTGGCGGCGATGACGATGACGACAACAATGATAATGGTTCACATGATGACGACGACAATGACGATTCGTCTGACGACGACGATGACGACCTCACACCCCCCGATGGCTGGCGCATGGAGCTGGTGGACGACGGAGTTGAAGCCGGGTACAAAAACGCGATTGTGCTAACGTCTATAAATATTCCAGTTATTTATTATCGTCAGGACGATTACGCAAACGATGTTCAAAGATTACAATTGGCTGCGAAAAATGGAGAAAAATGGGGAATCGAAACGTTGCCCTTTACTGACACCGGAGGCAGATTACCTCTGGTCGTCGATCGTGACGATCATTTACATTTGTCCTTAATGAGATATGGTGAGGAGGTACATTATAATATTCTGGAGTACGGGAACGACCGCGACGGTGAGCTGCAATTCGAGACAATCCTGCAAGACGAAATGCGCACTGTTTTTACCATGGCGATCGATTCCACAAATATTCCGCACTTTTTTGTCGAAGGATATGGCGACGTGATTTATTACCTCAATTGGAACGGATCTGTCTGGAAATTAAACTTATTTGGACATGGCACTACTCCCAGCATGGCTATCGACGACAACGATTATCTGCATGTCGCATATTATGTGCCCTATGATTTTAACGACATCGACGATGACATCGACGAAGAACAACAAGGAAAAGTAATTCATTATTTCAACACCGAAGGCGATTGGTCGTGGGAGACGATTGACTACATTATCGATAACGAGGCGATAGATGGTTTGGACCCGGATTCGGTTTGGGATCTTTATACAAAGGTTGATCCTGCCGGCGCGATGCACGTCGGCTATCAGGTGGAGTTTGTTGACGACCACAGTGATCCGCAAGAAACCATTTACAAAATAATGTATGCAACCAATACCGACGGTCAATGGAAACGATCGACCGTTCATGAGAACGCTTGGCTGCGCAGCTTTACCATTGACGAACAATCGCGACCGCACTTTTTGGTTTACGATTGGGATGAAGAAGGGCTTGTTTGGCTGACGCGCGAAGACGGCGAATCGTCATGGACGTCCACGTGGCTCGGCCTAGAGCCTTGCCACACCG
>CALBTQ010000567.1 GCA_937967875.1 uncultured Pseudomonadota bacterium | reverse complement strand
TGCTCTTCCGATCTAACGCTTGCCTGTACAATGCGCGGCTGGCGCGCAAAGCGGCGGTGCGTTTTTGGGGGCAGGGCAACGCCGCCGATGCGGCGAAGGCTTCCGCGCTGATCCGCAACACCGATCCCAATTTCGAGGTTTGGACCTACGACACGCTCGATCACGGCGGCATCCTGGTCAGTCAGGCGCTGCTCCTGTTGTGCCAGACCTACGAGATTCTCGCGGTGTCCGACGGGTTCGGGCCGGGCGAGGCCGAGCAGGCCGCCGCGACGATCAAGCAACTCGCCGCGAGCATGGTTCATTTCTATGTCGACTTCATGCCGCTGTGGCTGATGGCCACGCGCAACAACCACACGATTAAATTCTGGGCCGGCATCGGCTACGTCGCGCTGACCTTCAACGATTGGGATCGCGCCGCCGAGCTGATCAACGGCGCTCTGACCGAAACGGTGTATTGGCAACTGGAAATTCAGAATTGCCCCGGCGCCGGCTGCTGCCCGGAAGGGCCGAATTACCTGGCCTACAGCGCGATCAACTACCTGCCGTTTTTCCTTGCCTACAGCCGTTTCGCCGACGGGCGCGTTTATCCGTACAAGACCTCGTGCGCGCATCATGTCTGGCCGTGGTGCGAACCGGAGATCGTCGAGATGGGCGATCCGCTCGACGATGCGCGGTTCATCGAACTGCACGAATGGTGGCGGCGACTGCGTCTGCCCGGCGGGTACGGTCCGCCGTTGGACGATGCGAACCTGCATTGCTTTCCACTGGGTGTTATTGCCGCGGTGACCGGCGACGGGCGCTATCAATGGGCGCACGAAAACGGCGCGCAGTGCATGAATTTCACCGGCGACCTGAGTTGGGAGCAAATGCTGCTCACGCCCGATGCGCCCGCCGCGCAAACGCCGCCGGACGACGAATTGTTCTGGTCCTCGCCCGAGGCGGGGCAAGCGGTCGCCCGCAGCGGGTGGGATGACGACGCGCGCTATCTGTTGCTCAACGCCGAGCACGACAAGGCGCGCGTGCAGGGCATGGGCCACGAGCAACCCGACGCGACCTCGTTTCAGTTGGTTGCGCTGGGCGAGATGTTTCTGATCGACTCGGGGTACATCAGCTACGACGAACGGCAGCACGTGGCCGGGCCGGAAAACCACAACCTGATTCTGGTCGACGGGCAAGGGCCGCCGCGCGGTTTCCAGGGGCTGGGGACCGACGTCGACGCCTATCTGACCGAGGCGCAGCGGGACGGCGACGTGGCGTATTTCGTCGCGCAGTCGGCCTGGGCCGGGGCGAGCTTCACCCGCTGGACGGGGCTGATTGCCGACGATTATTTCGTCGTCGCCGACTGGGCCGACGGCAACGGCGCGCACGCCTACGACTGGCTCGGGCATACGCAGGCCGGCGGCACGACCAACGGCGAATTTTTCCCGGCCGACAACGGCGCGACATTGCAGCGGCCGAACGGCGACATGACCTTGGCCGTGGCCGCCGCACCCGGCGGCGCCGTGTTGTCCGATTATGAAGACGAACACGGCTTCAGCCATGGCGGCATTCAGTTGCACCGCGTACTGCGGGCGCGGGCCGTGGCCGACGATCCGACGTTCCTGGCCGTGTTTGCGCCGCTTTGGCCCGACGATCCGCAACCCGTGCTGCGCTCGCCGAACTGCGGCGACAGCGTGGCGGTGCATATCCTCGAAAAGGACGGGGTGATCGACGTGTGGGCGTCGGCGTTGCCGGGAACCGACAACGAACTTTCCCCCACGGCGACCGAGCTGCCGCGCATCGCCAGCGACGCCCAATTGTTCTGGGTGCGCTTGGATGCGGCGACGCTGACCGTGCGGCAAACCTGGCGGCGCGGCGGAACGTATCTCACCGTCGGCGATTGAATCGGAAAGGAAGAACGATGATCGATGTCCGCTCTTTGACGCTCGCCCAGGTTGCCGGTATCTGCGACCACACCTTTTTACAGCGCCCCGAATGCCTGCGCGGCGCGGCGGCCGATCCGTTGGCGGCGTACGAGCAAGCCATCGCCGCGTTCATCGACGGCCTGACGGCGCTGGATTCTACGCCCTACGCGGTGTGCGTGCGCGCCGAGGAAGTCGCCCGGTTGCGTGCGGCCCTGAGCGCGGCCGGTAAAGAGAAGATCGTTATCGCCGCGGTCGTCGGCTTTCCGTTGGGCGATCAGGCGCCGCGTTATCTGAAGGTGCTGGAAACGCAGTTCGCGCTTTCGCAGGGTGCGCGGGAAATCGACACTGTGCTGCGTTGGCGCGCGCTGCAAAACGGCGAGGATGAAATCGTGCGCGCCGACGTCGCCGCGGTGGTCGAGGTCGCGCACGCGCAAGACGCGTTGGTCAAGGTCATTTTGGAAACCTGCGAACTCAGCGACGAGCAGATCCGCCGCGCCTGCGCCATTTGCGCGGAGGTGGGCGCGGATTTCGTGAAAACCAGCACCGGTTTCGGTAAAGGCGGGGCGACGGTCGCGGCGCTGACGGCGATGCGTGAATCCTTCGCCGGCGGCATTAAAATTTCCGGCGGCGTCAACGCGGACAATCTGCATGAGCTGCTGACCGCCGCATACGGTGCGCAGATCGAAGCGCTCGATCCGCGCCGCATGCGCATCGGCGAAAGCTCGTTGCTCAAGTAATTCTACCAGGCCACTTCGTCGACAATCTGTTCCCACAACGCCCACGGCCAACCCGAGGTCATCAGCGACGGATGGTTGTGCCCCCAGGCGATGCCGCCGGTGCAGAAAAACGAAGCGTTGAGCAGGCCGGTCACGTGCGGAATGACCGTCGAGTTGCGGCAGATCGACATGTCGGCCATCGCGCGTTTGAGCAGCAGGTCGAAACCGTGCGTGACCGTCTCGCTTTTGAAGATGAACGCGATGCCCTGCGCGAAGCCCGGCACGCGTTTCAGGTAAAAGAGCGTCTGGTTGACCGGCTGCACCAGGCGGTAGCGCCAGCCGCGATTTCCTTCGCGCAGCAACCGCAATGCGCTTTTTTCCACGCGCTCGTCCTGCACGTGATCCCAGGCGGCGCAATCCCAGCCGATGCGGTCGATCAGCCGGCGCAGCGTTTCCGCACTACCGCGCACGATCGCCACGTCGGGCACGACGCCCTCGCGCAGCGTATTGAGCGTGGTCAGGTAAATACCCGCGATGGGATGTTCCAGGCGCGGCTCGATGCTCTGCCCGAAGTCGCCGGTCGCCGGCTTCAGGCCCAGCGCCACCGGCGCCCACCGGCAGGTGGACAGCGACGCGGCGTCGAGCCAACACTCGCCCAGGCGCGGCGTTTCGTAAACCGCGCGGCAATAGCTGACGCCGCGATACGGTTGCAGCGAGTCGACCCACGCCGGAGTCTCGGAAAAGATTTTCACCCCGATCGGCGCGATCGGCAGACGGATCGGTTCCATGCCGTTTCCTCCCAAGAGTTCGAGTAGGATAACCAAATTCGGAGCGCGGCGCAAAAGCGGTCGTTGACGCGGAAAATGGCGGGATGTACCGTGTCCGAAACAGAGCGTCTCTCGTCAACCAAGTGGGAATAATCAATCATGATCGTGATCGCCGACCGCATCAACGCGACCGCCAAGCCCGTGGCGCGGGCGCTGGCGGATCGTGAGGGAGAATTTCTGCGCCGTCTGATCAGGCGGCAGGTCGACGCCGGATGCGATTATCTGGACCTGAACGTCGGCCGCCCGGGCGCCTCGGTCGAGACGATGATCGACGACATGCGCCGGCTGATCGATTTTGCGTTGGACGCGTGCATCAAACCGCTGTGCCTGGACAGCGGCTCGTGGCGCGTGCTGGCGGCGGGCGCCGAACATCTGGCCGGTCGGCGACCGTTGCTGCTCAACTCGGTGAACGCGACCGCGAAAAGTCTGGCGAACGTTCTGCCCTTGGCCGTCGAACATCGCGCCACGCTGATCGCCATGGCCTGGGACGAACAAGGCGTACCCCCCACTGCGCGCGAACGCACCAAGGTGTGCGGGCGCATCGTCGACGCGCTGCTGAACGCGGGCGTGACCGCCGAGCGCATGTTCATCGACGCGGTGGTGCTGCCGATCGCCTACGAACCGCGGAGATCGGAAGAGCACACGTCTGAACTCCAGTCACCGAATACGAT
>CALBTQ010000566.1 GCA_937967875.1 uncultured Pseudomonadota bacterium | reverse complement strand
TACCGATTTGCATGAAAAAGCCAAAGCCATTCGCCCGGAGTACGTGCTGGGCGTGAAGGGTCTTGTGCGCCGGCGGCCGGCCGGGCAGGAAAACAAAGACATGCCCACCGGCGAAATCGAAATCGTCGCCACGGAATTGAAGATCCTCAACGAAGCGGCGACGCCGCCGATCGTCATCGAAGACAACGAGGAAATCAGCGAAGACGTGCGGCTGAAATGGCGCTTCCTCGATCTGCGCCGACCGAGCGCGCAGCGGGTTTTACGTATGCGCCATCAGGTTTATCAGATTGCGCGCGAATACCTCAGCGGGCAGGGGTTCATCGAGGTCGAAACGCCGATGCTGACCAAGTCGACGCCGGAAGGCGCGCGCGACTACATCGTGCCCAGCCGCGTGCATCCGGGCGAGTTTTACGCACTGCCGCAGAGCCCGCAGCTCTTTAAACAGTTGTTGATGATCAGCGGCTTCGACCGCTATTTCCAGATCGTCAAATGCTTCCGCGACGAAGACCTGCGCGCCGATCGTCAGCCGGAGTTCACGCAGATCGACATCGAAACCAGCTTTCTGAGCCAGGACGAACTGCTGCCGATCATGGAAGGCATGATCGCCGATGTGCTGGCCAAGACCATCGGCGTGAAGGTCGAACTGCCGCTGCCGCGCATGCCCTTCGCCGAGGCGATGGCGCGTTACGGTTCGGACAAACCCGACACGCGTTTCGGCGTGGAGATCACCGATTTGTCCGATCTGGTCGCGCAGAGCGGTTTCGGCGTGTTCAAAGACACCGTCGCCGCCGGCGGTTCGGTGCGCGGTTTGTGCGCGTCGGGCGCTTTCTCGCGCAAGCAGACCGATGATCTGACCGACCTGGTGAAAGTGTTCGGGGCCAAGGGCCTCGTGGCGCTGAAGGTGACCGCCGAGGGTTTGACCGGCGGTATCGTGAAGTTCCTTTCCGATGAGGAAAAACAGGCGATCCTCACCCGCATGGGGGGTAAAGACGGCGACACAATTTTCGTTGTCGCCGATACCAATCGCGTCGTGTTCGATGCGTTGGGAGCCCTACGCCTGCGTTTGGGCAAGGAACTGGGATTGATCGACGAAAGCAAGCACGCGCTGCTGTGGGTCGTCGATTTTCCACTGCTGGAGTGGAACGAGGAAGACAAACGCTTCTACGCGATGCATCACCCGTTCACCAGCCCCAAGGACGAGCATCTCGACCTGCTCGACACCGATCCCGGCCGCGTGCGCGCCAACGCGTACGATATGGTCTGGAACGGCAGCGAGATCGGCGGTGGCTCGATTCGTATCCATCGCACCGAGCTGCAAGCGAAGATGTTCGCGGCCCTGGGCATCGGCGACGAGGAAGCCAAGAACAAATTCGGCTTCCTGCTCAGCGCGCTGTCATACGGTACGCCGCCGCATGGCGGTCTGGCTTTCGGCCTGGATCGCATCATCATGCTGCTCACCGGCGCCCCGTCGATCCGCGACGTGATCGCTTTCCCCAAGACGGCCAAGGCAGCCTGTCTGATGAGCGATACGCCTAGTTCCGTTTCGCCCGCGCAGTTGGAGGAACTGCACATTCGGTTAGCAAACGATAAGGAGAATTGATGATGGCATCCGTCATTTACATTGCCGAGGCGGATAAACATATCGGCGAGACGGTAACCTTTGCCGGCTGGCTCTACAACAAACGCAGCAGCGGCAAATTTCATTTTCTGCAGATTCGCGACGGCTCGGAAACGATCCAGTGCGTGATGTTCAAGGGCGATTTCGACGACGCGACGTTCGAACTGGCCGACAAATTGCCGATCGAATCCAGCGTGCGCCTCACCGGCGAACTCAAGGAAGACAAACGCAGCCCGTTGGGTGTGGAAATGTCGGTCAAGCAGTTCGAGGTGATCAGCGAAGTCACGCAGGAATACCCGATCACGCTCAAGGAACACGGCACCGATTTTCTGATGAACCACCGTCACCTGTGGCTGCGCAGCAAGCGCCAGCATGCGATCATGCGCGTGCGCCACACGGTGATCAAGGCGATCCGCGATTTCTTCGACGGTCACGGCTTCACGCTGATCGACGCACCGATCTTTACGCCCAACGCCTGCGAAGGCACCAGCACGCTGTTCGCCACCGAGTACTTCGGCGAAACGGCGTACCTGACGCAAAGCGGCCAGCTCTATATGGAGCCCGCTTGCCAGGCGTTCGGCAAGGTGTATTGCTTCGGTCCGACCTTCCGCGCGGAGAAATCCAAGACGCGCCGGCACCTCACCGAATTCTGGATGGTCGAACCCGAAGTCGCCTTCCTGGACATCAACGGCGACATGGACCTGATGGAAGAGTTCGTCGAGTACGTTGTGGGGCAGGCGCTGCTGCATCGACGCAAGGAACTGGAAACGCTCGAACGCGATCTGAGCAAGCTTGAATCGGTCAAGCGGCCGTTCCCGCGGGTGCATTACGACGATGCGGTTGAGGTGCTCAACAAAGCCGGTCACCAATTCAAGTGGGGCGACGATTTCGGCGGCGACGAGGAAACGGTCATCTCTTCGCAGTACGATCGACCGGTGATGGTCCATCATTATCCGTCGGAGATCAAAGCATTCTACATGAAGAAGGACGCGGCGCGGCCCGAAACCAGTTGCAGCGTCGATATGCTCGCGCCCGAAGGGTACGGCGAGATCATCGGCGGCGGTCAGCGTGAGGACGACATCGAAAAACTCATGGCCGAAATCAACCGCCACCAACTGCCGATGGAGTTCTTCGAAGATCGGAAGAGCACACGTCTGAACTCCAGTCACCGAATACGA
>CALBTQ010000565.1 GCA_937967875.1 uncultured Pseudomonadota bacterium | reverse complement strand
TATCCGAGGATTCTAATTGGACTTACTAAAGGGAGGCGAAATGCATTCTATTCGAATCTTTCTGTTTTGCATAATAATCTGCACTTTCTCGATTGTAGGAGTTACCTCTTGCGGCGACGACGACGATGATGAAAGCGGCGACGACGAAGAGGAAGCCTATTGCGATATCGACGGCGAGGGACTCGTGGAAGTGCCGTTCAGTAGTTTCAGCAGCGATTGTAACGGTGCGATCGGCGTCGCCTTTACTCTGGAAAATGTGCTCGCTAATGACACCCTAACCATATTCGAGGCGCGCGGCAGCTACAGTATCAATAACGACAATACATATTATCTGCGGGGCGATGGTCTGGGCGATGCATTATGCTTTGATCGCATCAGCAATTCAGGTTCCTATTCCAGCCGGAATCAATCTTTGTCATGCGTCAATCACGTTTCCTTTGATGTGGTTACCAGTACCAATCCCGATGCTGTCGCTTTTTGTACGTTGTCGTTTGTCGTCGATATTTCATGTGACAACCCGGATGGTGATGACGATGATTTCGTCGACGATGATGACGACGATGATGATTCAATATCCTGTGCAGACGCGTGGAGCTTCTTCGACGATTGCGGCTGGTATCTGGAAGATGAAGAAGGCAACGCCATTGATATTGCCGATTTAATCGTTTGGTGTGAGGCGGGCGAAGCGTTTTATGGCGATACCGGCTATGACTGTCTCGTGAACAATTTGGGCAATTGCGACGGTGCTGCCGACTGCATTTCGGACGTTCTCGATAACTATGGCGACGACGATGACGACACCACCGACGACGATGACGACGATGACGCCCCGGTGCTGAGTTCGGGCGGCTGGGATCCGGCTGTTACAACCCTCGGCGAGTTCACTGGCTACGACGAGCGGATGTACTACAGCGCCCTGTTCTGGAGCGTCTGTGACGTCAACAACGACTTGCTGCCCGAAGGCGAAGTGTTCGTGTACCAGAGTGGTACGACCAGCCCGTTCATGCAGGGCGAACTGACCTGGGCCGACCTGAACAATCCTCCGGACAGCGATCTGGGCAACGTTGGCGACTGCAACGACCCGGTCCAGACCGGCATCAACGTGATCTTCGCTCCGGAAAGCGATCCGGGCACCCCGGGCACCTATTGCGCCGATATCGAGGCCACGGACAACGCGGGTAACTTCAGCAACCTGCTGACCAACTTGTGCGTAACCCACAATCCTTAAGAGTGGAGCATTTATCGATAGGAGTTTCTGGATGAACAAATATTTATGGTTGATGTTGTGTTTCCTGACGGTCCTTGCCGTCGGGCCGCGAACCATCGCCTGCACCTACGACGAAGAGGATGACATTCATTATGTTTACGAAGACGACGACGATGATGTCTTGGAAGGCTGCGAGAAGGCCTGGACATTCTTCGACGACTGCGGTTGGGCCTTGAGTTATGATAACGGTGGGGATATTGATCTTGAGGATTTAATCACCTGGTGTGAGGAAGGTGAGGCGTTTTTTGGCGATGTCGGCTTTGATTGTCTCGCAAATAATTATGATGATTGTGAGGCCTCTGGCGAATGCATTGGTAATGTTATGCCCGATAGCTTCGGCAACGAAGATGATATTGACGATGACGACGACGATTCCGATGCTCCGATACTGAGTGCCGGCGGTTGGGATCCGGCTGTTACGATTCTCGGCGAGTTTCCCGGTTACGATGAGCGGATGTACCACAGTACTTTGTTCTGGAGCGTCTATGATCCCAACAACGACCTGATGCCGGATGGTCAAGTTTTCATTCTTTATCACAACTCGACCGATCCGTTCCTGCAATACGATCTGTTCTGGGCCGACCTTAACGAACCGCCGGACTGTGATTTGGAAAATGTCGACGACATTGAAAATCCGGTTGGGATTGAGCTCATTATCTTGTTCGCCTCGGAAAGCGAACCGAATGCGGCCCCCCCGGGAGATTACTGTGTCGACATCAAGGCCACCGACAACGCGGGCAATTTAAGCAAACCGCTGACCAACTTGTGCGTGACGCACAATCCTAATTGAGCTGGAGCATTAAACGAAAAAAACCGCCTCGTTCCCGAGACGGTTTTTTTGATTTTTGGAGCTAGTCAGGATCGAACTGACGACCTCTTGAATGCCATTCAAGCGCTCTTCCAACTGAGCTATAGCCCCGAAAGGATGGCTTTTCTACCACCCTTTTTTTTGCAAGTCAAGCAGTTTGACTGCGCGTTTCAGCGCTTCTTGGCGCGGGCGCGCAGGGCCTGCATCGCCTCTTCGTTGGTGACGACCTTGATGCTCTTGCGCGCCTGTTCCATCCAGGCCTGCAAGGTGATCTGCGCCCGTTGCTCCTTCAGTTCGTCGCGCAGGTCTTCCTTCTCGGCGGAGAAATTCGCGTCGTCGGGTTTCTCGCGTTTGTCGAGCACGCCGACGATCGCGTTGTTGCCGCTGATGAACGGTTCGGGCAGCAGCGGCTGCTCGGGCGTGAGTTCGAAGGAGGCGGCCAGCAGCGCCGGCGCCATGCCGATCTTCGGGATCGACGCGTTCTGCCGCGTGAACAGGCCCGTGTTTTCCACTTCCAGACCGTACGCCTTGGCGACGGCCTCCGGGCTTTGTCCCTCGCGCAGCATCGTCACCATGCCCGCGGCCTTTTCCTTGAGCAGATTGTCCATGCGCGTTTTGCGCATGTCCGCGAAGACCTTTTCTTTCACCTCGAACAGCTCGGCCGGATGTTCCTTGACGATGTGCGTGAGCTTCATCAAATACACCATGCCGCCGCTGCTGATCGGCTCGCTGATCTCGCCTTGGGCCATCGAAAACGCCATGCGTGTGGCGGCGAAGCCGTCGGCCATGCCCGGCACCGGCGTGTCGATCGCGAAGAACGAACTCGTGGCCACTTTCATGTCGCGCTCTTTGCCGAAGTCCATCAGGTTTTCGTCTTTGTTGATCAGCCCGAGAAACTCTTTGGCCTTGGTCATCGCCAGTTCCTGCGCCTGCTCGTGCTCCAGGATGGCCTTGATGCTTTCGCTGACTTCATCCAGCGCTTGCACGCCCTGCGGACGCTGCTGTTCGACTTTGATGATGTGGAAGCCGTAGTTCGATTCCACGATGCCGGACAATTCGCCGGGCTGCAGCGAGAACGCCGCGTCGTCGAAGGACGGGACCATCTTGCCGCGACCGAACCAACCCAGATCGCCGCCGTTGTTCTTGGAGCCCGGATCGTCGCTGTTGGCCTTGGCCAACGTGGCGAAGTCGGCGCCGCCTTGCAGTTGCTTGAGCAGATCGTCGGCCTTGGCGCGCGCGGCGTCCTTTTCTTCCTGGGAAGCGCCGGGCGCCGTCTTGACCAGGATGTGGCTCGCCTTGACTTCTTCCTCGTGCGAGAAGCGCTCGATGTTCTTGTTGTAGTATTCTTCGACTTCCGCGTCGGAGATTTCGACGTCGCCGGTGTAATCTTCCGGGTTGATCGTCAACGTGTCGACCTTGCGCATTTCGGGAACCTGGAACTTATCGCGGTTGGCCTCGAAGTATGCGTTGATTTCCTCGTCGCTGAAGTTGATGTCCTGCTCGATCTGCTTGGCCGGCAGTTTGATGAAATTCAGGCTGACCTTGTCGTTGCGGCCCAGCCACTCCTCGAAGACTTCGCCGTCCGAAACCTTGACCGTGGAGAAAATCAGGTGCCGCAGTTTGTTCGACAGCAGTTCACGCCGCTGCTCGGCTTCGAATTCCGAGGGCGTCATGTTGTGGCGGTGCAGAATCTGAATATAGCGCTGGCGATCGAAGCGGCCGTTCACCTGGAAGGCGGGCATGCGGTAGATGTTCTGCGCCAGTTCGGTGTCGGAAACGACCAGCCCCAACTGCCTGGCGAGAATCTCGATCACCCGCTCGTTGATCATCTGGTTGAGCGCCTGCGTCGGCAGATCGACCTGGGCCAGCATCTGGTCGGCCGCGTCGCCGAGCATTTCTTTGTAGCGATTTTCCAGATAACGCACGGACGAGGACATTGCCGCCAAATCGATGGGCACGCCGTCCACCTTGGCGAACCAGATTTGGTTTTGCCCGTCGGGACTGTTTTTGTTCATCGAACGGGACACATAGGCGAAGGCGCCGAAACCGATAATGAAGCTCGCCGCGACGGTCAGCAGCAGGACTTTTATCCAGCGCGATTTCGCGTGACGACGAAGAAAGCTTAAAGCCATTAACAAAACCCCATGCTTGGATCAAGTTCAACGGCGCAACCTACACCACGAACACGCAAAAATCAAGCACTACCCGGCATTTGAAGCCGCCGGCGGCGACCGGGGGGAAGGGCGGTCCGGCTTTCGCTCGATTCTGTCGTGATATCAATAAAAAAGGGCCTCGACCAAGGTTGATTTTCATGAAGGGACCAACGGAGAAAGGAGGGTGTAAGCCGCTCGGTGAGGCCGCGTCAATCCATCCACCCCAACCTAATCATCTTCGCCGCCGGATCAATGCCGTCGGCGGATCGTGCGCGGGCAAAAAAAAAAGCCGGTCCGAAGACCGGCTTTTAATGAAGTTCGATGTCTTACAAAGTGTAACCGGTGATG
>CALBTQ010000564.1 GCA_937967875.1 uncultured Pseudomonadota bacterium | reverse complement strand
ACCGAGATCTACACTCTTTCCCTACACGACGCTCTTCCGATCTGACGCGTTCGGCGCGCAGTTCGCCCAACAGATCGCACGCGGGCGGCAGGGCGACCGCCTCGTATTGCCCCTGGTCGATGGCGACGATCGTCGCGGCGTTGCCGCCGTTGGGGCGGAAGAGGCCCCAGCCGCGGTCGGCGTCCAACAGCGCGATGTCGTTGAAGCGCCCGGCGGCGAAATCTTCCGGCAGCGCCTGGTCGGCCCACCCTTCCCCGTCGAAAAGCAGGAAACGCGGCTGCGCGCCGTCGACCACGCCGATGCCGAAATCGTCGGCGGTCACCGCCAGCGCGAAGAGGTTGTCGTCGACGAACGAGGTTTCCGTGCCGGCCTGGGCGCCGTTCACCCAGGCCAATTCCGGGAACACATGCAGATAGGGGTCGGTCATGCCCGTCGCATCCTCGTGGTGTTCGTAGCGCTCGGCGGCAAGCCACAGTCGCCCGGCGGCGTCGACGCCCAGGTGGTTCGCGTTGTGATCTTCGCCGGACTGGGCCAGATCGGCGCGCAGCGTCCACCCGTCGGCGGCGGTAAATTCGAGCCAATGTTCGGCTTGCGAACTTTCCCAAAAGACATAGCCGACCAGCAGGTAATATTTTTCGTTCCAAAGGGTGTGCACGGTTTCGCCGTCGACGACGGTCACCGGGCCGAGGGCGAGCCGATGGAGATTCGGGGTCGCCGGCTGCGGAATAT
Source organism: uncultured Pseudomonadota bacterium (assembly GCA_937967875.1). Classification (GTDB taxonomy): domain Bacteria; phylum Lernaellota; class Lernaellaia; order Lernaellales; family Lernaellaceae; genus CALBTQ01. The sequence goes on along the minus strand of CALBTQ010000564.1, from coordinate 7,077 downwards.
CGTCGCGCTCCCACCCTTTGTGCGCACGGAACCACGAGGCGGGGCGGCCGTCGGTCGCCGTGCCGATCAACAGCAGGCCGGCGGGGCCGAGATCGTCGTCATCGTCGGCGGTGTCGTCGTCGCCGGTGTCGTCGTCGGTCGTATCGTCGTCGAGGTCGTCGTCGTCATCGTCGTCGAGCGTATCGTCGTCGGCGGCGTCGTCATCCGCTTCGTCGTCGCCGGCGTCGTCGTCGGCATCGTCGTCATCCGTCGCACAAGCGGTCAAAAGCAGCAGCAACAACACTATGACGGACAAAACTTTCATCGGCGATCCTCCCTCGGCAACCGGCCTCGGCCTTGGACCATGTCGCCCGTTTCGGGGCACGACGCCCCGCTATTTTTTACGGCCGCACGCAGCGAACCAAATAGTGTTCGTCCATGGAATAGCTGTTGATGAAGCCCAGGCGGAAAAAGACGCCCCAGACGTCGCGCTCGTATTCCGCCACCCGCGAGGAGGACCAATACCAGTTGCAGGCGCCGTTGAGGTCGGCGGGCCAATAGCAGCCGTCGGCGGGGCCGCCGTTGAAGGCGCAGCCGTTGCAGAACCAATTGTGGCACGTGCCGGAGAGGCATTCGTCGGACACGCCGCAGGGGCCGCCGGTTTGGGAGTACGCACAGCCGCGTATCAGGCTGCGCAATTCGGAGATCGTCGGCATGCGCCAGGTTTGTCCGTCCACCGGGGGCAGCGCGGCGCAATAGAGCTGCGCATCGTCCCAGGTCATACCGGCGGGAACGTCGCGCAGCCAGGTCAAGCCGGTCTCCGGATCGGTCCAGGCGTCGGGGGCGTCGTCATCGTCGACGAGATCATCGTCATCGTCGACAAGATCATCGTCATCGTCATCAACGTCGTCGTCCGGCGAAGCGCCGTCGTCGTCATCGTCGTCGCCGGCATCGTCGTGCGCATCGTCGTCGAGGTCATCATCGTCATCGTCGTCGTTATCGTGGCGGTCGCAGGCCGACACCCAAACGACGGTCGCAATTATCCACAAAATAATCAGAAGATATCGTTTCACGCACTCCCTCCCGATGCGAACGAATCGCCCCGCAAGACGATCGTATCAGCGAGGATAATTATTTTTGTCGTCGGTCGCAACCGGGGCGCTGCGTGATGACCGCTCGGCTCTTACGATTATACGTTTCAATTTTATTCTTATCGAAGATCTCGAACCGATCATTTTCAAAAAACTGAAAAACATTCAATAATTTGATAAACGGGGAACCGTCGGCGGATGATATGCTACTGTAATCACAGAAATTTAGGAGGCGGAATAATTGGCATACTTCATGCTGACCAATCAGGCGTTCCGATGTTCAACAATTTTTCGGCTCATCTTTTGAAGCACATTGATTTGGAGAAATGCATGAATCGCGAGAATCGGATGATGGGTATGGCGACTTTGGCAACGACCGTCATATTGCTCTTTCTGTTCGCCGCCGCTCTCCCGGCCGGCGGCAACGATTCCTGGGACGACGACGAAGACCCGCTACGTTACATCGGTCTCCACGATTTCGCCGTCGCTTTCAATCCGGAGGGAGGTTATCAATACACAACCGTTTTGGATATTATCGAATTTGATGAAACGGATTTTCATACCCCTGACCTTACATCGGTTACCAATGCCATCGCCGTTGACGTGAACGGCCAATCCTATTACGCCGGTTATAATATTAATAATGGCTTCAACGCTTCGCGATACTCGCGCATTCGCAGTTTTAACGCCACCGGTCAATTAATTTGGACCTACAAACTTGCCGGCATCAACTCCGACGCCAACGACCTGGAAATCGCGCCCGCCGGGGGCGTTTATTATGCCGGCGGACAAGGCGACGAATACTACACGGCTTACCTGGACGCAGACGGCAATGTCGTGTGGGAAAACGTTGTTTCCGCCGAGCCGGAGTATATCTACGGCCGCGCGAACGCGCTTGTGATCGATGGCGCCGGCCTGTTGTACACCACGGGATTTCAAAAGCGATCAGACCGGGTCGACGTCGTCACCTTAAAGTACGATGCGCAGGGGAACCGAATCTGGACCGCAACGTATTTCTCTCCCGGAGCCGACAACCAAGGATTTTCGTTGGCCGTCAATCAGGCCGGCGAGGTCTTTGTCGGCGGTTTTACCGCGGAGGGCGAGGATAAGGACGGTCTTTTGATCAAATACTCCGCCGAGGGTGACGAGCTTTGGGTTCGAACGATCCACGAAACGAACCGCGCCATCACCGTCCACACCGTCGCCGCCGACTCGGACGGCAGCATTATCGTTGCCGGCGAAGGGATCACCTGTGTAACTCCACATCCTTTTGTAAGGAAATACGACAACAATGGAACGGAACTCTGGGCTCTGACCGACGACTGGGGCTATTGCTCGGTCGGCCATCTGAATAGCCCAAGAGCAATTGCCATCGACGATCAAAACAACATATACGCAACCGTTTCACCGGATGAACCGACATACATCACTTCTAAAATTTCTCCTGAAGGCGAATTGTTATGGAGCCTGCTCGACGAAAACGAAACTGAATCGGACGTCGACATCGCCTTGGATGACGAATTGAATTTGATCGTGAAAATCGGCAATCCTTGCGGCTATTCCCAATACGACTCCGACGGCAATCTGCTTAAGCAACAAATATATTCCATCGAAAATGAATTTTATTATTATGATGTATCTTGCGACGCCCTGGCCGTCGATGCGGCAGGTCTGGTGTACGTTGCCGGCTCCTATTGGACGGAGCGTGTCGATTATGGCGACGACGATTATCATGACGACGACGACGATTATCATGACGACGACGATAATGACGGCGACGATGATGACGATAACGACGATGACGACGACAATAGCGGCCATCATGACGACGACGACGATGACGACAATGACGATGGGTGCGGGTGCTGAAATATCCCTAAATCATCCAGGCGGTTGCGTCGGCGCGCCCGGTTCGCTACAAAGGAAGTGGGTGCGCGGAAATTTCCGTTGCAGGATAATCATTCTGGGGTAGTCGGGCCGCTATCCGGTGCGTCGGTGAATCGGCGGGACAGGCCGGCCGGTTCACGGCGTTTCATACCGGAGGGCCGCCATGACCAAAAAACCCCCTACCCCCACCGAAGAATCTCCGCCCCAAGTCAGCCCGATCGGCTGTCTGGCCAGAATTTTCTGGATCGCCGGCATCTTGCCGCTGGTCATTTTCGCGGTGGAAATCGGCTACAAACGCCAAGCTCAACTGACGATCATGGACCTCATTTTCTGGCTGCTGGCCCTCGCGATGATCTTCGTGCGCTACGCGGACATCCGCTGGTTCGACGGCACGACCACCGACGGCAAACCCGCGACGATGTCCACCTGGCGCCGGTACAGTCTGCTGATCGGCGCGCTGGCGCTGGGCATGTGGGGCGCGGCCCAGGGGATCGCGTTTATGTTCCCCAAATAGGCCAAAGGCGGAACGCCGAACGCGAAATGCGGAATTTTCCGGTCAATAAGACCGGAAATAACCGGAGATCCATGCCTCGGCGGAGAATCCTGATTCACGAACGCAGCGAAGTGGTTCCGTGTTTACGTCAACCGCTGTTATGCTCACTCATTACATTCGTTCACAAAACAGCGCCACCCAAAATTGACTTTTTAGGCATGACGCAATTCGGCTTGCATCACTCCCCCGTCTTTACGATGCAGCCGCGGTCGCCGTCGATGACGATCCGGTGCGTTTCGTCGTAGGGCGTTTCCTGCTTCTCGCGCGTGCCGGCGTGGCGAGCGGCCAGTTGCCCGTCGATCGCGCCAAGCACGGCTTTTTTATGGATGTTCCCCCGGCGACTCTTATCCAGGATGGATTGATAATTCGGGATGGCGATCATCCCGGGGATGTTGTGTCTGTATTCGCGCATGATTGCTTTGTCCAACTCCGGCGGCGAGTTTTGCGGACCGCTTTGCCGCCACTGGTCGTAAAAATCGTAAATACGGGTGGATATGCTCAGGTAGTTCCAGCGGGCGTTGCGCACGATGCCGGTGCGCGGCAAAATCGGCCCGAGCCAGCCGAGAGCGGGAATCGCCTGGATCAACCCTTCCTTGGTTTTGTCCGGATCGTTAAATGCGTCCGTGGTCGCAACGATCTCCACGCGCAACGCGGCGAAGATGGCCTCGACGGCGTCGGGCCGCTTGGCGACGGCCTCGCGCAGACGCGCCAGTTCCTCGAGCGACAACTTCGGCGCAAACTCGACGATGATCCGGTCGATGCGATCGGCGATAACGATACCGATAAAACAATAAATGATCGTCGGCGTTGCGATCAGACCGTCCGACAGTTGCAGCAAACGCAAGAGCCGCTCGGTTGCCTCGCCCGTTTTGTTTTGATCGACCTCCAGCACCGCGCCGGCGAGCTGCGCGTAAGCGTACTTGCGCACCCACGAGAAATTCGGCAGGTCGGCCTCATGGCCGATATCCTGCTGCGGCGCGAAACCCTCGCCGATGATCGCGCGCAGACGATCGTCCTGTGCGAGCACCGCCTGAATGTCGGCGGCGGAGTTGCGGACGTCCTCGATGTTGTAACCGGGGCATGGAGGATCTTTCTCGTAGGACAAGCCCAGCAGCGCCTTATTCGGCACGGTGTCTTTTTTCAGCACCGGCTGCAGCTCGTCGAGGAGCGCCGCCAGATCTTTCATCTGCGTGCCCGGCCGTGCCTGCAGCGCGTCGGCGGTTTGGCGTAACTCGGCGTAGCGCGCCTCCAACATTTCCTTGCTTTCCTTGGGCGGTTGGAGATAGGGCCGCGCGGCAACGAAGCCGACGATGATGAGAACCGCGACGACCCCCAGGATTCCCAGGCAAATCTTGCGTTTCATGGGTTCCTCCCCACGTCAAACGACGATTTTTTTGCTGGGTTGTTGCACAACCGGACGCGTCCGGCCGCGAGCGAAAATGCCCAAACAACATACCATTTGTTGAAGGATAATTAAGGGACTTTTTATAATTAAGTATCGCGTCTCTCGATCAATGATTAAGTAAGGCGTCCCTTATTTAGGCGGCGCATCGCGGTAGTCATTCAGTTTGAACAAGGCTTTTAAAACCAGGAAGCCGAGGCTACAGAAGATATTCATTTCGCAGCAGACGCGGGTGACGAAGTGCAGCAGGTCGAAGCGGGCCGCGTCGCGGATGCCAAACAATAGCAACGAAATTTCAAAGTGAAGGTCGATCAAAAAACCGATCAGCGCCAGGCGCCACAGGAGTTTCCCATAGCCCAGGCGCCAGATGATCGCGGCCAGAATGATTAACAACACCGGCTCGACATAGGCCGTGGACAACGGCACGTTGCGCCAGACGGTCAGGCCGCCGGGAATCAAACCATAGGGGAGCATCGTCAGCGGCAGGCCGACGAACAGAAAGACGTTGGCGGCGACGACGAACCGGCGCGAGTACACGCCCTTGAGCCAGTGCGTCACGTCGATGAAAACGACGGCGCACAAAAATCCGTTGGTCACCCAGGCCAGCACCAGAATCGCCGCCGCGCGCAGCCACGGCTGTTCGGTGGAGAAATGCCGCGCGCCCAGCACGACCAACAACACTTCGAGCAGGATATTGATCAAGCCGCCGAGGTTGAACAATAACAGCGGTTTCCACTGTCGGGCGCCGGCCAGATAAAAATTGAAGGCGACCGCCAGGGTGAGCGCGAGCGTCAGGTAGTCGAAACTCATTTGCCGGGCGACTTCGATCATGCTTGTCGGCTCCTGGTGGCGGACGGGAAGACTTTAACGCGCCGACAGTTCAGGAGCAAACGATCCGCCGGTTTTTCTTGCCCCGGTCTTGCCGCTGGGGTTATTGATTGATAATCTATCCGTGTTTTCGGACAACGAGCAGGGAGATGAACCGATGAACGGGAAGCGGTATTTCGTTTCGGTGGCGGCGACGGCGGCGATCGTCGGCGTCGTGTTGCTGATCGTCGGGTGCGTGAAAGCGGCGCTGCCCACGCTGCCGCAGGGCGATTTCGAGCGGCTGGAAAAGGCGATGTATCACGCCGACCTCAAGACGATCCAGAAGATCTACAAGAAGAACAAAAAGGCCTTCGGCGGCTACGATTCATACAACGCGGTGAGCAACGCAGCCAACAACAAAAACGAGCTGGACATGGGCGTGCTGTTCATGTCGGTCGAGGATTTCGAATGCCGCAAGGTCGAGAAGGTGGTGGATTTTCTATACGGGAAAAAGCTCCGCTACCGCCGGCCCGACGACAGCGCCAGTCGCATTCGCGGCGTGCAAGGCCTGCAAAACGTCACCGAAAACCTGTGCACGAAGATTCTCGCCAAGATCGAACCGCAAATGGACTTCGCCACGCTGGACACGGTGAACGTGGCCTTCAGCAAGCTCGACCAGCGCCTGGAGATCATGAAGGACCCGCAACTCGAGGACCGCTACATCGAGCTGACCGAACTGTTGCTGGACGCCAACGAGCGCCAATGCAAGAAAATGAAGGAGAGCGGCAAGAACGAAAAGAAAAATCCGTGCAAACGCGTCGCGCAGATCAAAAAGGAAAAGAAGGAATACCCGGGCAAGAAGGCCAAGCGGCTGCGCGCCGACGCGATCGAGAACCTGAAGAAGAATCCGAAGTTCCTCTACCTGAGCGCCTGCCGGCTCAAGGCGCAGCGCGACAAGCTCAAAGAGACGATCGCGCAGGAACGCAAACGCGCCGAATCGCTGGGCGTGCCCACGACCAACGAACTGGAACGGATGCTGGCCGCCGACCTGATGCTCTACGCCGAACTGCGCAAGATCCTCGCGTTTTACGAAAGCCAGTACGGCATGCCGATGGACCTGTCGAGCTGCCCGTAAGTTTTCAGCGCACCAACGCGCCGGGGAAGTAGAAGGCGAGCACTTCGTCGCAACTTTTGCCGGAGCGCACCTGGGCCAACGCGCCGGCCTGACACAAGCCGACCCGATGCCCGAATCCATGCCCCGTAAAAACCACCGCGTGACGGTTCGTTTCGATCACGAAGCGATCGGACGGCAAGATCGGAAGAGCACACGTCTGAACTCCAGTCACCGAATACGATCT
>CALBTQ010000563.1 GCA_937967875.1 uncultured Pseudomonadota bacterium | reverse complement strand
GCATACGAGTTCTTATTCGGTGACTGTAGTTCAGACGTGTGCTCTTCCGATCTGCCACCAGAAAGCCAACACCACGACCAGGCAGACGATGATCCCGCCGACGGTCGTGCCGAACAGCACTTCCATCCCCTGCATGTTCGGAAAACCGGGCCGCTGATCCAGCAGCCATTTGAGGAACGTGCCGAATACCACATAACCGAAAAAGTAGCCGAGGCAGAGCAACAGTAAATACCCAAAGCCGTTTTTCGCCTTGCTCATCATGCGGTCCTTTTCATTTTGACGGCCAACCGGGGAGAAGGCGGGCGCGACGCTCGATCGCTTGCGGGATCGAGCCGGTGATCAAATCGCCCCTTTTTATGCCCTGAGGATACATCTGACAAGGCGGTATCGTTGGATATGGTTCGGGTGGGAATCGCGGCGATTGGACGATCGGCCGCTTACACCTGGGCGTTTTTCAACAGGTACAGGGCGTTGGCGCTTTCGTCGAACATCGCCCGGATATCCGAGACCAGCCCTTCGATGGTTTCAATCAGCGTCTTCATGTGACTGACCACGGCATCGAAGACGGCCTCTTCCCGGCCGACCTGCGAGGCGACGATCTGCGCGTTGAGCGCGAGCATCTTGAACTCGCTGAGCACGCTGTGCGTTTGGTCGGCGTTCTTGTCGATCTCGCCGATCGACGAGCGGATGCTGGTCATCAATTCGCGGAACATATCCTGGTACTTCATCTGCCGCTGCACCATGTCCACCAGAATGCGCGCCCCGCCGGCGGCGATCACGTTCTGATCCGGCCGGATTTTCTCCAAGGCCATCTGGCGCACCTTGTCGTTGCCGGTCAGCTCGACGATCACCTGCACGTCGCACGATTCGATCATCGGACCCATGTCCTTGCCGGTTTTGACGCCCAAAGTGATCGCCCGTTTTACGCCTTCCGCCTCGGGATTCGGGTCGACGACTCCCACGACCTGGTATTCCTGATTGTTCCGGAACATGTCGAGCAGAATACGCGCCGCCTGGCCGCCGCCAATGAACACCATTCCCATTGCTGCCTTGTGGTTGCCCAATTATTTTTAGAGGGTCCCTATTTTTATTCCATAGTCTTGTCGGTAAAAACCGCTAAGACGACAAGAACTGTCGTTTGCAGTTAAAAACGTTGCTCAATCAATGCCATTCACCCAGGTGAATATTTAGAATATTTCTATATACGCGACTTTTTCAGCGTAGATAATGATACAGCTATTCAAGATTACAGCCGAATATTGAAGTATGAATTCCATTGTCTATTGGTGGATGACGTAACACAAGGGCTCACATTCGATACAATACAAGGAGGTTTCGCATGAGCTTGCGGATATGGAGCGTGGTGATCGCCGCTCTGGTTTTTTGCGTGAGTACCGCCGGCGCGGATACGGTTGCCACAAATTGGAAAACCGTGGATGTCACCATCGACGGCACGATCGACTCGGCCGAATGGGCCGACGCCTACCCGCTCGAAGTGGAAGGCTCGTATCCTTTTACCGTCTATTTCAAGTCCGACGACCAATATCTTTACCTTGCCTATGACGTGGAGTGGGACGACTCGTTCGAAAACGGCGACGGCGTGGGCATTTATTTCGATAATGACAACGACGGCTCCTATCCGGCCGATTGCGGCGATTCCGACGAAGGTCGTTACTACATGAATTATAACTCCAGCGGCATGATCAACGGTTATCAGACGTTCTCGACCGGCGGATCCTGCGGTCTGCATTCCACCACCGCAGTGACCAGCGCGGCCGCCTTCGCCGCCAAAGGCAATCCGCAATTCGAAGCGCGCATCGATCTCACCCTGGGCGAAATATACGGTGCACCGGGCGATGCCATCGGCTTTATCGTTTACACGCGCGACGAGGACAGCGGCCTCGTACAGAGTTGGAACACCAGTTCCGCCTCCCCGGCGTTCTGGGCCGACCTGATCTACTCGCGCGATCCGGACCGCGTGTTGTCGCCGGCCTGGGCCAGCCAGCCGCCCAAGATCGACGGCCTGATCGGCGAAGACGAATGGGACGATTACCTGGTGCAGACCAACAGCGACGGACTGGCCTACGACCTGTACATGATGGCCGATGAAAGGTACCTCTACTTCGCCTACGACGTAACCGGCGATGCAGTGCATAACAGCCTCGACCAGATCTTGTGGAACGTGGACAACGACAACGACGACGCCTGGCCCGCCGCCTGCGGCGACGAAGGCAGCTACTTCTTCATGTGGGATACGATCGAGGATTTCAACGCCTGGTTCATGGGCGCCGTGGTTTCCAATCCGCCGTTCTGCGATTGGGAAACTCCGACCTCGATCACCCTGGCCTCGTCCCTCAACGGCAACATGCAGTACGAAGTGATGGTCGCCCTCGACGAAGAAATCACCGGCGGACCCGGCGAGACGATCGGTCTGTACACGGCCGTGCATGACGATGCCGCCGATTTCGCCAACGCCTATTGGCCGTCGGATGTGGTCAATCAGCCGGCCGACTACGGCGACTTGGATTTCCCCGAGTTGCAAGCGCCGCAGATGACGATCGTCTCCATGCCCGCCGCTTCCGCGCCGACCATCGACGGCGCGCTCGATACGATCTGGCAGAACGCCACGCGTTTCAGCGTCTATGGCGCCCTGCCCTATGACGTCTACCTGATGTCGATCGGACACTACCTGTACGGCGCGATCGTCGCCGTGGGCGATCCCACGTTGGACGACGGCGACACGATCTACCTCTCCTTCGACAATGAAAACGACGACCTCTGGTCGACCACCTGTCCCGGCGCCACCGACGGCACCTATACCATCAACCGTTCCACCGGCGGCGGCCTACACACGGCGTATCAGTCGTTCTACGGCTCCTGGCAGGGATGCGCGTTGGTGCAATACCCCGAGCCGTTGGACGCGGTCATCGGCGGCGACGATCCGGTCGTTTACGAATTCAAGATCGACCTGACCGGCGGCCAGATGTACGGCGCGCCGGAAGAGACGGTCGGCTTGTGGTTCTATGCCCGCGACAACGCGACCAAAGGCGCCCAGCAGACCTGGCCCTACACCGCGCAGACCGGCATGTATCCGGCCGAATTCGCCGAATTCACCTTCCCGGCCTGCGACGGCTGCGAAATCGACGACGTGTGTTACAGCGACGGCGAAACCGCGCCCGACAACGTCTGCCTGATTTGCGATATCGACGTTTCGACGACGGCCTGGGCATACAACAACGGCGTTTCCTGCGAAGACAACGGTCTGTACTGCGACGGCGAGGAAGTCTGCGACCAGGGCTCCTGCGACCACATCAACGCGCCCTGCGGCGACAACGGCGACTTCTGCGACGGCGAAGAATCCTGCGACGAGGACAACGACCTATGCCTTTCCTCCGGCGATCCCTGCACGGATGACGGCCTGTGGTGCAACGGCGAGGAAAGCTGCGACGAAGACAACGACCAGTGCCTACACGAGTACACCCTCGACGATCCGCGCTGCCCGGACAACGAATTGTACTGCGACGGCGAAGAATCCTGCGACGAGGACAACGACCAGTGCCTGCACGAGTACACCCTCGACGATCCGCGCTGCCCGGACAACGAATTGTACTGCGACGGCGAAGAATCCTGCGACGAGGACAACGACCAGTGCGTTTCCTCCGGCGATCCCTGCGAGGAAGGCGAAGTCTGCATCGAAGCGACCGACGAGTGCGTCAGCGGCGACGATGACACAACTGACGACGACACCGTGGATGACGACACCGTGGACGATGACACCGTGGACGACGACACCGTGGACGACGACACCGTGGACGACGACACCGTGGACGATGACACCACCGATGACGACACCGTTGACGACGACACCGTGGATGACGACACCGTTGACGACGACACGGATGATGATGACGACGATGACGACGACATCGACGACGACGGCTCGACTGATGACGATGACGACGATGCGGTTGATGATGACGCAACCGATGATGACGACGACGATGACGACGCGACTGGCGACGATGACGATTCCGGCTCCGGCTCCGGCGGCGGTGGCGGCGGTGGCGGTGGCGGCTGTTCCTGAGCCCTAATGCGAAACGACTGTGAGGCGGCCTTCTTCGAGGTCGCCTCTTTTATTTAATGAATCGACCATACAACTCGCGCAGATGCGGCGCGGTGGTCGGCGCGGCATTGCTCAATCGACGCCGCGCAACACGACCGTCACCGTCGTGCCTTCGTTTTCCACGCTCGCCAGGTGGATCGTCCCCTTGTTGATTTCCACCAGGCTTTTCACGATCGCCAGGCCCAGGCCGGTGCCCTGCACGGTGAGTTGCTTGGCGTTGGGCGCGCGGTGAAATTCGGTGAACAGTTTGGGGTGTTCCTTCTCCGGAATGCCGATGCCCGAGTCGGCCACCTCGACGATCACCGTGCCGCGACCCGGCTTGGCGCTCACGCGCAGGTGGCCGCCGGACCGGTTGTATTTGACGGCGTTGGAAATCAGGTTGCTCAGAATGATCTCGATATCGTCGCCGCTGCCCAGGGCGATCGCCCGCTCGTCGATATCCAGCTCGACGCTCAACGCGCGTTCCTCGATCGACGGGCGGCTGGTCTCCAACAGCTTGTCGGCCAACGGCCCCAATGCCACCGGGCCGATCTGCGCCTGCGTATGGTTGGAACGCTCGAGGGTCAGCAGGTCGGCGATGATGTCGAACATCTGATCGATGCGCTTGCCCACGCGCGTCATGCTGTCGAGCTGCCTGTCGCTCAGCGGTCCCAACGCGCCGGTCGCCATCACTTTCAATAGCGATTGCGCCGCCGCCAGCGGGCTGCGCATCTCGTGGGTCATCGAACGCCGGTACAGCTTGCGTTTCTGCTCCGAGGCGGTCAGTTCGTCGAGCGTATGGCTGATCTGCGAACGCAGGTCCAGCTCGCGCTGCTCGCCGTCGCGCACGCGCTGCATGATCGCCGAAATCAACCAGATCAGCGCGCCCCACAGCGTGCCGGCCGCCGCCGTCACCGCAAACAGCATGCTGGTGTCGTAGTACAGTTCGTCCCAACGCGGCGAAAAAATCATCCGCGGCGGCACGATGCGGTAATGCTCGAGCAGCAGCAACGCCACCAAGACCAGCCAGACCAGCACCGCCATGCGCGCGTCCTGCGCCCGCGTGAAAAAAATCGCTCCCAGAATCATGTGCAGCGAGAAAAACCAGATCAGCGGCGAAAGCACCCCGCCGGTCAGGTGCACCAGCAGGATCAGCGTAGTGAAATCCAGCACCATGTTCAGGTTGGCGCAACGCAGCAGGTCCGGCAGCAGCGGCGTGCATTTCTGTTCCTGGCGGCGGATCAAATAGAGGTTGTACGCGACGATCCACAGCGCCAGTTGCCACATCTCGAGCACGTAGACGTCCAATCCCAGCCAGTGGCGCAGCGGATAGGCGCTCAGTGCGATCACCGCGGCCGGGATCCAACGCAGGCGGGTGAACAGGTGCACCGCGCCGATCAGTTGTTGCTCGATCGGCAGGTTGGCGGCTTTCTCTTTGGTCATGCGGTCATTCGCATTTCACCGGACGATCGCTCCGGAAATGGTGGATAGATAGTGAAATCATCGCGTTTGATCGCTGCTCCATCTCGACAACCGAAATTGAATCCTTATTTTATTGTTGATTTTCAGGTTGTGGGCAGAGAGAACAACCGCTCCCACTTGCCAACAGCATTGACACGATCGCAAAAAAAAACAAGAGGAAGCACGCAGAAAAGCAAAGGAAACCACACAGAAAGCGAGAAATGAAACCACGAATGAAATGCAGTGAAATCTTTCACATTGAAAATTGCGCCTATCGCCAACGAAGTTACACCCCAAAAATGCTCCCTGAAAAACAAAAAGAATTTCAAGGCATTGTAACTTCATTCACGCTGTGAAAAATTTCGCAATGTACTTTACAAACCCGATTGACTTCTATATACTGCCCCCGGTTTGCGGATGGAGAGGGGGTCATGAGCGCGGTAGGAGATACAATGAATATGCCGAAAAAAATATTGGTTATTGACGACGATCCGGACATCATTTTCGCGGTGCAAACCTTCCTGGAAGCACACGGTTATCAAGTCATCGCCGCTTCGACCGGCATCGAGGGTCTCGAGCACGTCAAGCTGGATCGCCCCGACCTGATCCTGCTGGACCTGATGATCGAGGACCACGACACCGGCTTCCAACTGACCAAGAAAATCAAAGGCGATCCCGCCCTGCGCGAAATTCCGATCATCATGGTCTCGGCGGTCAAGGAGCGAACCGGCTACGGTTTCGACCAACAACGCGACGGACACTGGATGAAGACCGACGCCTTTCTGGAAAAACCGTACGATCCCGAACGGGTGGTTGAGTTGATTCAATCCATACTCGGTGACGACAACCGCTAACGCCAACGCCAAAAACCGGAAGAGGATTTAATGGAAGCCAGCACCGGAACGACCAAAAAACATCAATGCCAATCCACCGGCTTTCGCAATACCCGCATCATCGAGCGGACCGACCTGACGCCCTCGATCGTTCAGTTCAAGCTGGACGCGCCGATTCTCGCGGCCAAGGCGCAGCCCGGTCAGTTCGTCGTCTTGCGCATGGATGAAAAGGCCGAGCGCCTGCCGCTGACCATCGTCGATTTCGACCGCGAGCAGGGGTGGATCACCGTGATCTTCCAGCCCGTCGGCGCTTCGACCCGCCGCCTGTCGCACCTGACCACCGGCGACCTGCTGCTGGACCTCGTCGGGCCGCTGGGCGAGCCCACGCACCTGGCGAACTACGGCCACGTCGTGCTGGTCGGCGGCGGCGTCGGCGTCGCGCCGGTCTACCCCATCGCCCGCGCGCTCAAGGAAGCGGGCAACAAGGTCACGGTCATCAACGGCGCGCGCAGCAAGGATCTGATGATCCTCGAACAGGCCTTCATGGAGTTTGCCGACGAGCTGATCCTGTGCACCGACGACGGCTCTTACGGCCGCAAGGGCTTTGTCACCTCGGCGCTGGCCGACCTGATCGAAAACGGCGAGCCGATCGACCGCGTCTGGGCCATCGGTCCGGTGGTGATGATGAACGCGGTCGTCGAGGTGACGCGTCCGCACAGCATCCACACCGAAGTCAGCCTCAACTCGATCATGCTCGACGGTTCGGGCATGTGCGGCGCGTGCCGCGTCGAGGTCGGCGGCGCGATCAAGTTCGTCTGCGTCGACGGTCCCGAGTTCGACGGCCACAAGGTGAACTTCAAAGAACTGCTCACGCGCCAGAGCATGTACGCCTCCGAAGAGCACCGCGCCATGTGGGACTACGTGCTGACCGAGGAAGCCGGCGAGGCGGTCGAGCGGATGAAAAAGCGCATCGACATGCCCCGGCAGGATCCGCGCGTGCGCGTGACCAACTTTGACGAGGTCGCGCTCGGTTATTCGCCCAAGCAGGCGCGCATCGAAGCGTCGCGCTGCCTGCAGTGCAAGAAGCAGCCCTGCACCGCCGGCTGCCCGGTCGAGGTGCCGATTCCGCAGTTCATCAAGCTGACCGCCGACGGGCATTTCCTGGAAGCGGCCGAGTTGATCAAATCGGTCAACAGCCTGCCCGCCGTGTGCGGCCGCGTCTGCCCGCAGGAATCGCAGTGCGAGCAGGTGTGCGTGCTGGCCAAAAAGGGCAACGCCATCGCCATCGGCCGCCTGGAGCGGTTCGTCGCCGATTATCAGGCCGCGCACGGCGTCGCCGAAGACCTCACCGTCGCCGCGCCGACCGGCAAACGCGTCGCGATCGTCGGAGCCGGCCCGGCCGGACTGACCGCCGCGGCCGATCTGGCCAAGCGTGGCTACGAGGTGGAAATCTTCGAGGCGTTCCATTCGCCGGGCGGCGTGTTGGTTTACGGCATTCCGGAGTTCCGTCTGCCCAAAGCGATCGTCAAGCGCGAGGTCGAGTACGTGCAGAAACTCGGGGTGAAAATCCACACGAGCTTCATCATCGGCCGCGCCTCGACCCTGCCCGAACTGATGCAGGAATACGGCTTCGGCGCCATCTTCATCGGCACCGGCGCGGGCCTGCCGTACTTCTTGAACATCCCCGGCGAAAACCTCAACGGCGTGTATTCGGCCAACGAGTTTCTCACCCGCGTCAATCTGATGAAGGCTTACAAGTTCCCCGACTACGACACCCCGGTGCGCATCGCCGACACCATGGCCGTCATCGGCGGCGGCAACGTGGCGATGGACGCGGCGCGCGTGGCCTTGCGCCTGGGCGCGAAAAAGGTCTACTGCATCTACCGGCGCAGCCGCACCGAACTGCCCGCCCGCGAAGAGGAAGTGGAAAACGCCGAGGAGGAAGGCGTGGATTTCCGCCTGCTGACCAACCCCGTGCGCTTCCTGGACAACGGCAAGGGCTGGGTCGCGGGCGTCGAATGCCTGAAGATGGAACTGGGCGAGCCTGACGCGTCCGGCCGCCGACGCCCGGTGGCGGTCAAAGGCTCCGAGCACATCATCCCGGTCGAGATCGTGATCATCGCCATCGGCCAGGGGCCCAACCCGTTGCTGACGCGCACGACGGAGAACCTGGCCACCACGCGCTGGGGCAACATCATCGCCGATCCGGACACCGGCGCGACCAACATCCCGGGCGTGTTCGCCGGCGGCGACATCGTCACCGGCGCGGCGACGGTCATCCTGGCCATGGGCGCGGGCAAGAACGCGGCCAACGCCATCGACCGCTACCTGCGCGGCGAGCCGGTCGAGTTCCCGGACCCGCCCGCCGCCGACGCGTAAGTTATCTTTCGCTGATAGATAGGCCCCCTCCGTTCAAGAGGGGGCTTTGCTTTTCCGGACAGTGGGGCTTACTTTGTCATTCCCGCGCAGGCGGGAATCCAGGACCAACCGATACCCTTCCTGACCTTTTTAGAAAGGAAGGCCGTGATTCTCGCGGCTGTATTAGGAGTCCTGGATCCCCGGGTCAAGCCCGAGGATGACCAGGAATAATTCCTGGACCTGTGTTTCATTCATTGCGCGGGGCATCCTCCAGCGCTGACGCGCATGGGAGGGCTTACTTTGTCATTCCCGCGCAGGCGGGAATCCAGGACCAACCGATACCCTT
>CALBTQ010000562.1 GCA_937967875.1 uncultured Pseudomonadota bacterium | reverse complement strand
TATACCGGTTGTAGCTTTGAAGCTCGTTCCAGCGGTATTTGATTAAATTAGAGGTATAGTCGGCCGCAACGGCAATAACAGTATTAAATGATATGAGCGAACGTCAGTCGGCCAGCAAGCCCGCCATGCGCCCCTGTGCCTCTTTGGCCTCGGCGATGATCCGCTCGACCAACTCGGCGGTCGTCGGGATATCCTGCACCAGTCCGGCCACCTGCCCGACCGGGTACACGCCATCTTCAAGGTTGCCCTCAACCCTCGACAGGCGGAAGCCGTGGAAGCACTTGGCGAGGAACGCCAGGGCGATCATCGTCTTCAGGCCGGCTTTCATGGTCTGCATGAACAGCTTGCCGTAGGGCATTTTCATTTCTTTGGCGATCAGGAACGAATTGCGGAACGCGGTGAACAAACCGACACGGCTTTTCATCGCCTTGCGCGCGCCGGGGGTATCCATCACGCGGGCGGGCACGCCGTCGAAGCGATCGGTGTAGAAAGTATCGGTGATATCTTTCTGGATGGTGAGCTCTTTCATCTTAAGGTGCACCGGGCTTTCGGTTGTGTTGGCGAAACGGGTACCCATGGCTACGCCGTCCGCTCCCAGGGCCAACGCCGCGGCCAATGTGCGACCGTCGCCGACGCCGCCGGCGGCGATGACGGGGATACTCAGTTCCTGGGCCAGGCGCGGCACGAGAATCAAGGTCGTGACCGGCCCGCCGTGCGCGGCCGCTTCATGGCCGGTGGCGATGACCGCATGGCAGCCGTAATCCTGCGCGCGCTTGGCGTGACGGGCGTTGACGACCGTGGCGACGACCTTGCCGCCGTATTTGTTGGCTTCCTTGACGATCCAGTCGCCTTTGCCCAGAGCGAAGTTGATAACGGGCACCTTCTCTTCGAGGATCACCTTGGCGTTTTCATACGCACCGGGGAACAGCAAGGTCGCATTGGCGCCGAACGGCTTGTCGGTGAGCGTGCGGATCTTGCGGATATACTCGCGTGTCTGATCGGCGTTGAGCGTGCCGGTGGCCAGAATGCCCAGACCGCCCGCATTGGAGACGGCCGCGACCAACTCGGGCTCGCTGACGAAGCTCATGCCGGACAGGAGAATGGGGTACTTGATCCCGAACAGTTCGGTGATGCGCGTTTTCATCGATCGCTCCTTGTACATCGAGGGCAACGTGCCGTTCCCTCACTCGTAATATTGGGTATTTTTTTCGGAGATGTCGTGTTCACCGATGCGTCACTGGCCCAAGAGGATAATGGGGCCGCAACAAAACCGCAAGCGCAAAAGAACGGGCCGCTTACATATCCTTAGTCACGAATTTGTGATAGGAGGCCAGCCAATACGGCAACAGATAATCGACGCCCGGGTTGACCACGGTCGGATCGTCGCCGCCGCATTCCTCGATCTCGAAAGGGTTGCGCTGAAAGAGAAAATCGGTGGTGCACTGCTGATCGACCGGGAAGGCTTCGAGCGCCTGGTAGTCGACGTTGCCCATAATCTCCTGCAGGAACGGGAACTGCTCCATCAAATCGTGCAGAAACACCGACAACGGATCGAGGGTGTAGGTGCTCGGATCGCGCGCGGGCAGATAATAGCGATCGTTGGGCGCGTCGCGGAAAGTGGTCAGGTCCTCTTCGAGTTGCTCCTGGTACGGATCGTCCTTGGCCGGCTCGTAGCCGCCCTGCCCCATGTACACGCCGTTGAACCAGGGATTGTGCGACAAGCGCGTGTAGGTGTGCGTCTGCGTTTCGAACAGGCTGATGATGAAGGCCACGTCGTCCTCGCTGAAGTAGGCGCGGCCCAGGCGCAGCAGGTTGTACCAGTATTCGTGCGCCAGGCAACTGCCGAAGTACTGCGTGTAGCGGTTCATGAACGAGATGCTCGACAGGCGCAGCGTCGTGCGGTTGGCGTTTTTCAGCCACTTTTGCAGTTCCGCTTTGACCGCCGCGTCGCCGGTGATGTGATAGCCGATCGTCAGCCAGGCGAAGCGGAACGGGGCCATGACGTTGGGCGCGGAATCAGTGGGCACGCCGATCTCATTGAGGATATACCAGTGCTGGCTCATGAGCACGGTCAACACATGCAGCACGTCGGCGCGGATGATGTCGCGCATGTCCTCATCGTCGACCAGGTCGTAGGCCAGCGACATGCCGAAAAACCAACCGTTGTACATGTCGCGGCTGGTTTCGCCCCACCACCAATTGCCGGCGTACTCGCCGTCCTCGATGCGGTGGCAGCGTTCCTCGCCGTCGCACCATTCGTCGCCGTCGTAGATCAGCGAATCCTGTTCGGCCCAGTAACGCGATATGAAACCGTCGGTATCGGTGATGTGCAGATTGCCCGAAAGGTATTCGACCACGCGGATCGCGTTGATTTTCGCCTGCGCGTCGCCGGTAACGTGATAGCGCATCGCCTGGCTGCCCAGGTAGAGGCCGGTCCATTCGCAGCTATCGTTCCAGTCGAAATAATGGGAGACCGTCGTGCGCGCAGCGTCGGTGTAGCGCGTGCCGACCGTGCCGCCGTGATAGGGCTGATGATTGTCCAGGTGCCACTGATCGTAGGCGACGGCCTTTTGCCGCAACGGACCGGGGTCGACCGTTTCGTTGTAGGTTTGCGGTTCGATGTTCTGTTGCGGCCAGGGCGCCAGGTAATCGTCGGCCACGACATCGTCGTCGGCGGTGTCGTCGTCGGTCGTATCGTCATCGAGCGTATCGTCATCGCCGGTGTCGTCGTCGGACGTATCGTCGTCGGACATATCGTCATCGGACGTATCGTCGTCGGTGTCGACGGCATCGTCGTTGTCGTTGTCGTCATCGTCGCCGCCGCAAGAAGCGACCAACACAAAAGCAAGCAAAAGAACCAGCAACCGCACGAGCGTTTTCATATCGCGTCCTTCCTTTTCCGGCCATGGGAGCAGCAGGTATTATAACACAACTGGTTGTGTGCTTTTTCCGCTGTGGTCACGAAACGTTTGCATGGCGTACGATAAACCAATACTATCCAATTCAATTCACAATCGAAACCATCTTTCGGGCGGAACGAAATAATTAAGAGGGCACATGAATAGAACGGTTGAACGCAACCTGTTTTTATTGAGTCTGGGCTCGCTGTTTTTGGAATTGCTGATCATTCGCTGGATTTCCACGGAAATTCGCGTGTTCGCCTACTTCAAGAACATGGCCTTAATCGCCTGTTTTCTGGGATTGGGCATCGGCTATGCCACCGCGCGCCGTTACAAGAGCATGTGGATCAGCTTGATCGTCCTGTGGTTGCTGGTTTTGTCGTTGCGCATGCCCTTCGTTCCGCCGGAAAAATTGCCTTTCTCGCATCTGACTGCACTGCTTTCGTTCGACGATTTTTTTTTCTGGGGCTGGATGAAGAACTCGCTCGAGCTTTCCCGGGTGTTGCTCGGCCTGGGTCTGTTGCTGCTGATGTTCGGGATGGTCGTTGCGATGTTCATTCCCATCGGGCAGGCCCTGGGGACGATGTTCGATGCGGTGCCGCAACGCATCCGCGCTTACACGATCAACGTGGTGGGCAGCCTGCTGGGCATTTTGCTGTTCACCTTGCTGTCGTTTTTATCGCTGGCCCCGCATTGGTGGTTGCTGGTCGGCGTGCTCTTGCTCACGCCGGCCGTTTTATCCGAACGCCGGCAATTGTTTTTCACCCTGTTGACCGCCGTTCTTTTGTGCATAATCGTCGCGCGTCCCGATGCGCCGAATGCCGTCATGTTGCAGGCGGGCGATCAACAAGCCGTGGCCAATTCGCCCGCACAGGTTCGTTGGAGCCCGTATCAAAAGCTGGTGTACCGGCAGTATCAGCTGGCTGCGCCAAGCACGGCCGATCCGCTGAATTTTTCGGTGATCAACGTCAACAACACCTTCTACCAGTTCATTTTCGATCTTTCGCCGGAGTATATCGAAAAGCACCGGGCGATGTTTCCGCAGGACCCGGTCATGCTGCGTTATAATTATTACGACATTCCATACCGTTTCGTCGCCAATCCCCAAGAGATATTGATCGTCGGCGCCGGCACGGGCAACGACGTCGCCGGGGCCTTGCGCAACACCGACGCGCACATCACCGCGGTGGAGATCGATCCGGGAATATACAAGTTCGGACGCGACCAACACCCGGAAAAACCTTACGACTCGCCGCGCGTCACGGCGGTGATCGACGATGCCCGGGCCTTTTTCAAAAAGACAACCGGGCGTTACGATTTGATCATCTACGGCCTGCTGGATTCGCACACGCTCTCGTCAAATTTTTCCAACGTCAGCCTGGACAACTACGTGTATACGAAAGAGAGTTTCGCCGAAGCCCGCCGGCTGCTCAAACCGGGCGGGCTGGTGGTGATGGCCTTCGGTTTCACCCGCCCCTGGATCGGGCAGCGCATCGCGCAGAGCATGCACATTGCCTTCGGCGAATGGCCGCTGTCGTTTTTGTGCTTCAATCCATTTTACCAAGGCACCGGCGGCGTGGTGTTCGTCGCCGGCGATTTGGCGACCCTGGTGGGGGCGCTGCAGAACGACGAACAACTTCGCCGGTACGTCGCCGCGCGGAAAAACGATTTCAGCAGCGAACTGGAGCCGACGTCGGACGATTGGCCGTACCTGTGGCTGCGCGCGCGGAAAATACCGACGCTCCATCTGCTCGTCACCTTTTCCCTGTTGTTGCTTACGGTGCTCAGCGGTTTGCTGGCCTGGCGCGACCGGCGGCGGATGGACGGAGAATTTTTCTTCCTCGGGGCAGCGTTTTTATTGTTCGAGGTGCACCTGATCAGCAAGCTGATGTTGCTGTTCGGAACGACCTGGGTGGTCAACACCTTCGTCATCGCCGGCGTTCACGTGATGATTCTCGCGGCGAACGCCTGGGTGATTAAAGTGCGCATCCGCAGTCTGACGCCCTATTACGTGGCGCTCTTCGTTTCCCTGCTGGCGGTGTATGCGCTGCCGCTGGATACGCTGCTGTTCGGCAATCAATTGGCGCGCGGCGTGACCTCGGGCGTACTGCTGACCATTCCGCTGATTTTCGCGTGCATCATTTTCGCAACCAACTTCGGCCAGGCCGACAGTGCGGCCGATGCGTTGGGCTCGAACTTTCTGGGCGCCATTTTCGGCGGCTTTTTGGAAGGATTGTCCTTCGTCACCGGCATTCGCATGCTGGCGTTGTTGGCAGTGGCTGTGTCCCTGGCGGCCTATTTGTTCAATCGCCGCCGAGCGTAACCGCCCTGCTTCGAACGGTTGTGTCTATGCGCGTTAGGCCATAATTTTTTCAGCAGCCGCAGCCATCATCATCATCGTCGTCGTCATCCGACGCCGCATCGTCATCATCTTCGTCATCGTCAGCAGTATCGTCGTCGGTATCGTCGTCGGACGTGTCATCGTCGGTATCGTCGTCGGCAGTGTCGTCGTCGACGGTGTCGTCGTCGACGGTGTCGTCATCAGTGGTGTCGTCGTCGACGGTATCGTCATCAGTGGTGTCGTCGTCGACGGTATCGTCATCGACGGTATCGTCGTCGCCGCCGTTGCCGGCATACTTGACGACGGCGAAATCGACCGTGACATCGGGCGAGACGCCGCCGACCAACACTGCGCCGTTGGGCAGCACAACGCCACCGGTCGCTTCGTCCGTGCGGTTGCCCGGCCCGTTGTAGCGGGCGCTCCACACAAGATCTCCGTCGGCGGTGTAGCGCAGGGTAAGGAAGTCCTCTTCGTACAGCAGGCTGTCGGAGGTGGCGACCACGGTGATCAAGCCGTCATCGTGGATCAAGGCGACCTCGCCGCAATCGTCGCCGCGAATCATCGGCCCGGCGAAGCGGTCGGTCCACAATTGGTTGCCGCTCATGTCGAAGGCGATCGTGCGCACGTCGCGATCGTTGGTGCTGACTTCCGAGCAGCCGGTCACGACGACCAGATCGTCGCCGAGCGCGAGCGAAATGCCGTCGTCGTAGGTATCCGGATCGCCGTCGAAGGTGCGCACCCAGGCGCGCGTGCCGTTGGTTTCATAACACAACACGCAGATGTCGTTGGTGCCTTCGGCGGTCAGTTCGCTGCCGACGATATAGGCGCGGCCCGCGTCGTCCAACGCCACGTGGACGCCGATTTCATAAGAATAGCCGAGCGGATCGTATTTATCGCTCCAGCGCAGCATGCCGTTGGATTCGTACTGCAGCGCGATCAGATCGAAGGTCGCGTCGCGCGCCGTGCCGGTAACGGTAGCCACGCCTGCCCCCGTTACGGCGATGTCGGCGGCCACGTCGTTCCAACCGCCCGCGCCCGCATAGCGCTGCACCCAATCGATCTCGCCCGCGGGCGTCAGGCGCATGGTGACGATGTCGTCGGAAAGGTCCGGTCCGTCGGATTCGATCGCCACGTAGATGTAGCCGGCATCGTCCACCGCAACGGCCTTGCCGTCGTCGATGCCGCTGCCGTCCCAGGTGGTCAGCCAGTTAAGCGTGCCGTCGGGCGCATACTGGGCGATCAGTGCGTCCCAGTCTGTTTCGGTGGTCGTGAAACCGACGATGGTGACCGTGCCGTCGGCGGCGACGTGCAAGTCGCGCGCATCGTCCCAGCCGAAGCCGCCGCTGAAGACTTGCGTCCAAAGGAACTCGCCGGCGGCGGAGAATTTCACCAAGCGCACGTCGTCGTCACCGGTGGGACCGTAGGAATAGCCGGCGACGTAGACGTTGCCGGACGCGTCGGCGGCCATGGCCAGCGCGATGTCGTTGACCGTGCCGCCGCCATCGAAGCGCGCTACCCAATCCACCTCCTGCGCCCACAGGGGAGCCGCCAAGGTCAGGATAATCAGCAACGTTGCCGGCACGGTGATGATCGAAAAACGCATCCGCTCGCCTCCGCGATAATTGGTTGCCCCTAGTAACATGCGGGTTTAATCACGGTCAAGCGGAAACGGGAACCGGCAAAAGCGGAATGATATTCAAAAACAGCAGCTCGTCTTCCCGCCAAAGGAGACGTACACCTCGAACATGCGCAGGGCGAAGGCGATAAGCACCGGCTCGGTCAGCGCGCTGACGAAATCCGGGGCGGCCAACTCCCGGCGGCGCATCTTGAAGCGGATATACAGTTGGCGGGCGGCGATCACCAGGGCGGCGAGGACGACGATCATCAGCGCCCACATCCCC
>CALBTQ010000561.1 GCA_937967875.1 uncultured Pseudomonadota bacterium | reverse complement strand
ACCACCGAGATCTACACTCTTTCCCTACACGACGCTCTTCCGATCTTAATCGGCACATACATGAAATGCGTAGTTGCTGTCGACTCCAAGGACGCTCTCGCTACCGAACAAAGCGTAAGCCTGACCTTTGCCGCTGGAATCGCCGAGATAGAAACCCAATTGGTCGCCGGCCCCCAAAAACGCATCAAAGGTGGCTGTCACCGAGCCGGATGTCGCAAAGTCCGCGTCATTGTCCCAACTCACTTCGATCGAACTGGGATCATCCGAAGAAATCTCGAGTACATTTCCGGCAGCAGCTTTCATCGAAACGATCGTCGCTGTGGCAGTGCCTGTCGCCTCAACTACCCAAGGAGCGCCGGGAGGGCTTCCGATTGTATCGTCTTCGAAATCATCGGCAATCGTGTCATCGTCATCGTCCACGGTGTCATCGTCAGTGGTATCGTCGTCAGTGGTGTCATCGTCAGTGGTGTCATCGTCAGTGGAATCGTCGTCGTCGTCCGTAGTGTCATCGTCGCCCGCGGCATCATCGTCGTCCACCGCATCGTCATCGTCCATTGCATCATCGTCGTCTGACGAATCGTCGTCATCGTCATCACCACCACAGGTAACGACACAGGGAAGTAGGAATAACAGGCATAGCAGGAACAGAATTGCACTATCAGGTTTCATTGTATCTATCCTTGTAAGGTGATTGTTATTGATCAGTCCGCCCAGTTACCGTCGGGATCATACTTGCGCAACCAGACATTGATCCCTTCTCCCGGTTCACTGATTTCGCCGGCGACGTAAAGATTTCCAACCGCATCCACAACAACTGCGTTGGCAGCATCGCTATTGCTGAAATCCGGCATTTCCGTCCAGATAATGGAACCATCAGTCGGATCATACCTGCGAATAAAAATATCCAGTGATGAAACCGTGTTGATCAACCATCCCACCACATACAACTCACCATTGGGTCCGATTGCGACGTCGGTTCCGCGATCCTGAGAATCCGCAGAACCTCCGATCGTTTCCGTCCAAATCACATTGCCGTCCGCATCGTATTTGCGCACCCAGATATCCTGGTCGGCAGGTCCGTCTACTGCGGTCGCCCCGGTGAGGTAAATATTCCCATCGGCATCGACAGCAACGCCATGTGCTTCGTCATCGAGATTTTGATCGTCGTTGTTATACGTTTTTGTAAAATCAATGGTGCCGTCCGGTTTGTATTTACGAAGCCAGATGTTCTTGCCTTCGCCGGCGACGGTGGTGAAACCCGCAACGTATACATTCTCTTCTGCGTCCACGGCAATCGCTCGTCCGACGTCTTCGGAATTGCTTGTTCCATTGTAGGTTTTAAACCATACTTCACTGCCATCGGAGAAATTGTATTTCCCAACCCAAACGTTATTGTCCTGACCGCTTACATCGATGAAACCGGTTCCATAGACATATTCGTTGCCGTCAGAAGCAACGTCGTAGGTTACATTGTATCCACCGTTCAAGCCGTTAAAGGTTACGTCCCAGAAATATCCATGAGAGCTGTCATAGCGCAATATCGTCGCGTAGGCAGCCGAACCGTTCAGCCCCTCGCTGCCTCCTAAAATGAATCCGCCGTCATCAGCAACGGCAATTCCCCAGGCCGCGTCGGAATGGTCGGAAAATCCGTTGTAATTGTGTGACCACTGTTCGACGCCGTCCGAGTCCCACTCGCTGAACCACATGTCCCCCAGTTGTGCTGTCGTGGTCTCGATTCCGCAAACATAAACATTGCCCGTTGTATCGATGGAGACGTCAAGTCCTCTGTCCATTAGATTTTCGTCGCCATTCCAGGTCTTGGTCCACAAATTCACCGTTGTAAAAGTAATAATTGCATTTTCCGCCAACGCGCCGCCATCATTCGACAACGCTCCCGATTGCACGATTATGGTGTAGGTCTCATCTTCAGCCAATGGATTGTCCGGAGTGATAGTCAATGAGGTCGAATCGGAATTCCAGGTGTTCGCCCCGGAAAAGCCCACGATTGTCAGATTGTTCTCAACGGAGGTTGTATTCATGGACTTGCTGAAAACAATAACTATCGTCGTTTCCAGCCTGATCTCTGTATCGCCGTCAGACGGTGTTGTGCTCACAACAGTGGGATCGTCATCATCATCATCATCATCATCATCAGCGGTGTCGTCATCAACGGTGTCGTCATCAACGGTGTCGTCATCAACGGTATCGTCATCAGCGGTGTCGTCATCGCCCGCATCATCGTCATCCGCGGCATCTCCGGAGTCGTCATCGTCGTCGCCTCCACAAGCGCCTAGAAAAACAAAGAAACAAAGAAACAAAGAAAACAGCTTTAGGTTACGATTTTTGAAAATCATTTTTTATGCTCCAGATAAGATTCAATTTTATGTAAAGCGAATTATGAATGAAATTTTATGTTATATCAACATAAATTGAGACGACTAAATCAGATTGATTGTCGAATATTTAGCTTTAATTATCACCTTCCAATGATCTTAACTCCTCAACCTTCTTTGCGAAAATGCATCGTGAACTGCATTAGCCCTTTGTACGTTCGGTCGGTCGAAAATCCCGCTTGCTTCACCGCCCGCTCCAATTCAGCCGGAAGAATGTAGTCGGGATCAAAATAACTATTTTCCGTAATCGAAAGAATTCCATCGGTTCGCAACGTACGATGGATCTCCCGCAGGCATGCGTCGCGATTGGGAATTTCGCCGAGCACGCTCACCAGAAACGCGCAATCGAAAACGCCGTCGTCAGTCGGCAGCGAAATCCCGTCGCCCTGCCGATACTCGATATTGTTCAACTTCATTTCGCCAAGACGCTTGCTCGCCATGTCCAGCATCTCCTGCTGGATGTCCACCAGCACCAGCTTGCCGCGCGGAATCGACCGGGCCAATTCGGCGCTGAAATAGCCCGGGCCGGGGCCGAGTTCCAGGACCTGCGAATCCGCTCTGAGGGACAAGCGCCTGACGAGTCGCTTCGGACTTTGCAACAGCCGCCGCAACGGATGAAGCAGATGTTCGGCTCGCGTGTAGGGCATCGGCGACGGGATTGAGTGGGCGTTTTTAGGCATAGCATCCTCCTTCATCACGACAACATTGATGATTTCATCAGGTCGTTGAATATGTTATCTTACGCGTTAGGATCTTCGGGTTTCGCTTCGGCATCGACGAATTGCTTCTCTTCGCTGTTGAGCCATTTTTCCACCTTGGCGTGGATTTTCCCGCCCGAACATTGATGAGCTTTGAAGCCGTGTTCATGATGGTCATGATGCCCGGGGCTCTTGAACAGGAGATGCGCGAGGATGAACAAGCCCACCGCCTGCCAATAGCCGATGGTCGGCAGATCGAAGATGCCGGGCATCACGGCGTTCCATAGCCACATGACCACCAGGCCGAAGATCAAGCCGAGCATACAGGCCGTGGTCAGGCCGACGACAACCAGTCCGACAATCCGTGTTCCGGAGTTTTTTTTCATCACCGTAACTCCTCTCTTCAGCGAGGGACGATAATTCCCCTGCGCGTCAATTCTTCTCGCATTCGTTTCACCGCGCTTTGTTTGCGCGCCATCAGCGTCCCCATGGGAATGCCGCTTTCCTCGGCGAGTTGACGAAACGGTTTTTCATCCAGCACGTTGCCCTCGAATACATAAAACAATTCGGGAGAAAGGTTCTCGATCGCCTCGAAAATTGCTTCGCGGATTTCTTTTTCCTCCAGCAATTCCGACGCGGAAGGATTGTCATCCGATTTCGTTTCCAATTCCCCTTCGGCGAGAAACCTTCTTCGACTGAACTTCCGTAAAGTGTCCACGCTTCGCCGATAAACCAACGTGGCCAACCAACCGGCCGCGTTCTGCACTTCTTCCAGCAGATTCGGGGCGGAGATGACGGTTTCCATCACTTCCTGCACAATGTCTTCCGCTTCCATCTCGTCGCGTAAAACGTGGCGGGCGGTGCCCAGCAATCGCGACCGGCTATCGAGCAAAACGCTCAACAGTTCGTTTGTTTCGTCGGATTGCCGTTTCATCAATCAACGCCCTTTCCACCTTTAGGTCGTTTGAGACTCGCTCCTTATTGTCGAAAAATGAAAAATATTTTATTTAATCATTTTACCTGAAAAACAATGCGGATCATGCCACGATCAAATATATTTATATTCTATCTATTGATAATATTATTTTCCCGACAAGCCTTTACATTTGATGATGGAAGTTTACATTGTGGCCGCACCGTCATCCCATTGATGGGAAAAATTGGAAGCCGCGGAAAGGATGAGAAAATGAAGGCAATAGTCTACCATCGCTACGGGTCCCCCGACGAGTTGCAATATCAAGAAGTGCCCAAGCCGACCCCCAAAGATGATGAAGCATTGGTTAAAATTCGCGCTGCATCCGTCAACGCCGCCGACTGGCGTTTGCTGCGGGGCGATCCGTTTCTGGTTCGACTGTTCTTCGGTCTGACCAAACCGAAAGTCAACATTCTCGGCGTCGACATCGCCGGAGAAATCGAGCAGGTCGGCAACAACGTTACGCAATTCCAACCGGGCGATAAAGTCTTCGGTGATATCTCCAACTATGGCTTTGGCGGATTCGCCGAATATGTCAGCGTTCCCGCGAACGCGCTGCTGAAAATGCCCGCCGATTCATCATTCGAAGAGGCCGCCGCCCTTCCCGTTTCGACCATCACCGCTCTGCAAGGATTGCGTGACCACGGCAATATCCAACCTGGTAAAAAAGTTTTGATCAACGGCGCGTCGGGCAACGTCGGCCTGTTCGCGGTGCAGATCGCCAAATCGTTCGGGGCGGAAGTGACCGGCGTTTGCAGCACCGGCAAAATGGACCTGGTGCGCTCGCTCGGCGCCGATCACGTCATCGATTACACCAAGGATAATTTCACCGCCAACGGCAAACGTTACGATTTGATCCTCGACACCGCGGCGCAATACACGCTCGGCCAATACAAGCGCGTGCTCAATCCTGGTGGCGCTTACATCATGGTCGGCGGAAAACGAACCTTACAAGTGATGTCGTTGGGGCCGCTGCTCTCCGCGCTGAGCGATAAAAAGTTCAAATCGATGTTGGCCAAATCGAATCTGGCGGACCTGGGCGTCATCAAAGACCTGGTGCAAGCCGGCAAGGTAAAACCGGTGATCGACAAGAGCTTCAGCCTACGCGAGGTTCCCGCCGCCATTCGCACATTGGAACAGGGACGCGCTCACGGCAAACTCGTCATTACCATGTGACGCACATTCGATTGTCGCTCGGGCCGATCACTCCGGACACAGCGCGTTGCCGGCGCCGTCGAAGCGGCGCGCGACGATCTGTAGGTATTCGTCATTCTCGTCGTAGCGGTCGACCGCGACCACGAACGTGCCGTCGTCGCTCATCGCCACCGTGGGAGCGTTGCCGGAATTTTCCACGCTGTGGTAATTGAATATCGCCATCTCGTCGCCGCTCGTCGCGCCGTCCGCCGCATAGCGACGACCACGCACGCCGAAGGCATATTCGCCAGTTTTCTGCAGCGCCCAGGATGCGACAAAGCGCCCGTCGGCGGCCAAGTCCACGCTCGGGCGCGCCTGTACGCCGGCCACTTCGTCGTTCATTCGAAACTCGCCGGTGCGCGCGGAACCGTCCGCCTCGTAAACGCGCGCGTACGCGTCCAGTTGCGAGTTGTAGACTTCGATGTAATGCCACGCGACGACGAAATGTCCGTCGGGCGCCACCGCCAAGCCGGTGCCTACCTGTCCCAGGTCGGTTGTTTCATTCACGCGGAACGAATCGTCCAGCGCCGTGCCGTCCGCCCGGTAGCGTTGCGCGTAAACGTCGAACTCCGGCGGCGTTCCCGGTAAATTCCAAATAACAATGAAATTGCCGTCGGCATCCATGTCCGAAAGACCGACCTCGGTGATCTCGATGGCGTCGCCCACCGGATCGCCGTCGGCGTCGAAACGTTGCACTCGCGACTCAAGAACACTTGTTGTACCGATGGAATACACGATCAAAAAATCACCGTCCGCGTTCATGGCGACGGAGGAGAAGACCGCCATTTCACCGCCCTCTTCACCGGCCACCAGGAAAGCGTCGTCGAGCGCCGCGCCGTCCCACGTGTACAAGCGCGCATAAACGCCCTGCGCGGCATCGCCCGCACCGTAGTGCGTCCAGGCGAACACCACGCGATCGTCTCCGCTGGCGACGTGCGCCCGCGCCCAGTCGGCGTTAGCGGTCGGGAAAACCACCGTGGGATTGCCGAGCGCGTTTCCATCCGCGTCGTAGAACCGGGCCATGACGCCGTCCGGATCCACATCCTTTTCATCGTCGTCGCCGATGTACTCGGTCAGCGACCAGACGAAGGCGAAGTCGCCTGCGGCGTTCATCGTGACTTGCGGATTTTGGTGAAAATACGAATCGTCATCGTTGACGACAAACAGGCAGGCTTCGTCGGTTTCGTGCGTGTCGTCGTCGGCGGAATCGTCATCGACCGTGTCGTCATCGAGCGTGTCGTCATCGTCCGTATCGTCATCGGTTGAATCGTCGTCATCGGAACCGTCATCGTCATCATCGTCGCAACCGACAAGCGTCAGGCTCAACAACAGGGCGATCAATAGCCCGAATTTAAACATCATGTTCATTTTGCACCTCCATAGTTCGCCCCCAAAAAAACGATATACCGACAGAATGCTATTATCAAGTTAATTACCAAATTGGTTTGGCTAATTATTTCAGCGTTTTCTTCAAATCGATCAATGTTAGAACATCTTGTATTCCGTTCCGTGGTCCGAACTTGATGGAAATGCCTTTCAGCTTGCCGCTTGCCGCACTTTCCTTGATGGCGGCTTTTCGTTCCGCGGAAATTTCGCTGGCCAGCAATGCCTCGGTCAGCCGCGTTGCGAAATAGAACGTGATCCGAAACGCGCCCTTTTCAACGAGCAACCAAAACATCGTTTTCTTTTTCTGCACGACTTTCAGCAGCCAGCTTTTCCCGTCATTGTAATAATTCCACGATTCGGTGATGTCGGGATGCTCCGCGCGGATTTTCTCAAACAATGTCCTCCAGGTTCCCGCCGTGCGACCGAGCGCGGCCTGGATGCGCTCAGATCGGAAGAGCACACGTCTGAACTCCAGTCACCGAATACGATCT
>CALBTQ010000560.1 GCA_937967875.1 uncultured Pseudomonadota bacterium | reverse complement strand
TCGTATTCGGTGACTGGAGTTCAGACGTGTGCTCTTCCGATCTTCGCTCATGATGGCGATGTTGCGCGTAAGCTGCTCGATGTTGACCATGATCCGGTTGATGTTTTCCTGGTTGTCGGCCATCGCGCCGGCCAGGCGGTGCGAGATCTCCTGCAAATTGAGGAAGATGTCGCGGATGCCTTCCTCGCCTTCGTCGCCACCGAAAATCTTGCGCAGGTTGGCGGTGATCGCCTTGAGGTCCTCGGCGATGTCGCCGGCCTGGGTGGTCAGCCCGGAAAGTTCGCCGGAAACGTCGACGTTGCCGAACGAATCGCCCGGTTTGAAGATTTCCTTGGATTTGCCGGGGGTAATTTCCAAATATTTCGCGCCGAGAAAGCCCCGGCTCTGAATGGCGATGCGGCTGTCTTCCGGAATTTCGGTGCCGGCTTTGACCTTGAAGAAGATGCGCGCCTGCCCCAGTTCCAGCCGCATGCGCGTGACCATGCCGACACGCAGACCGGCCATCAGGGCGGGGGTTTCGTCGTTGATGCCCGCGGCGGAGGGGAAAACGGCAGATAGTTCGTACCCGCCTGTCTCGCCGATTTCGTAATTGCCCAATTTAAGGCTGATGACGGCGATCAGGGCAAAGCATATCACGAAAAAGATGCCGACTTTGGTTTCGAGGTTTAGTTTCTTCACGCCGCTTTCCGCTTACACCACTACCAAAAGGAAGATTTGATAATCGAACGTTTTTACCGCGCACCCCGCTACATTGCAAGTGATTTTCAGATGGTGCCGCATTCGCATTCGGGCGGGGAAGGCGAGGGCCAAAAAGATCATGTTATCTTGGTCGCCGTCCCGATCCTACGCTAGATGTTCCGTGCTTTTTTCGGGAAAAATCCATATCTTGTGCCGTGTGCAAATTGTGCTTGACTTTAGAGTACTTGAACCGTTAAACTTCAAGCAAGTTATGTCAATTAACGCCAATCCGATTGTATTAACGAGGGCTTTTTTCCTGGTAAAAACCGGCGAAAACGCCCGGAGGAAAAGGCGATGAAAGACCCCCGCAATTGGTCGTGGATTTTGGTGATTGTGATCATCGCGACCGGCCTGGTGTTGACCACCATGTCCTGCGCGAGCGATGACGACGACGATGACGACGAAGACAAAATGCTGTTCGGCGACGAGATCGCCGGCGTGTATCCCGTGATGCTGGCCACCGAGGAAAATACCTGCCCCGAGGGCGACGACGACGGCGCGGAAGAACTGCTGCTGACCATCGAGCAGACCGACGACCTGTCGATCGCCACCGTGTACAAGCAGGAGATAGGCGGCGGCTCGGAGAAGACCGAATTTTTCAAAGGCGAAGTGTACGGACGGGCGATTGTGCTGTTTGAAGTGCAAAAGACCAAGTTCGGCGAACTGGATTGCTTTCAGATTCACACGGTCGACTACCATGTGAACGTCGATCCGGAAAACGCCGCGGTCACCGGTTACCTGTCCGACAACATTTTCTATTTAGGCGCCGGATGCGTCGGCACCGTCGATTGCCGAACCGAACGGACCGTGACGCCCAACAACGATTTGGGCGACGACGATGACGACGATGACTCACAACTCGATGACGACGTGACAGAGTAAGTGGCTACGGAACGGTTTTCCTCCTTCTTGAACCCCGGTCTCCTCAGCCGGGGTTTTTCTCTTTAAAACCCGCTTGCCTTCGCGGGCGCGATGCTTACCATGGGCGGAGTTTGACGCGAAAGGAGCGACGATGGGCCTGGCCGAAGGCGTTAGCGGGATATTGTTCGACATGGACGGCGTGTTGCTGGACACGATGAGCGCCCACGTGCGCGCCTGGGTCGCCGCCTGCGGCGAGTTGAGGCTGGCGCTCGACGAGCACGAGGTCTACCTGCGCGAGGGCGAAAAGGCCGAGGTGTCCGCGCGCGATTTCATCAAGGCCAACGGCATGATGACGACCAAGGCGCGCGTGCGCACATTGGTCGAGGCCAAGGAACGCCTGTTCGCGCAATACGCGCGGCAGCCGTCGGTGTTTCCCGGCGCGGTCGATCTGCTGAGCGCCTGTCGCGAACGCGGCTTGCGGCTCGCGCTGGTCACTGGCACGCAGCGGGTGGAAATGCAGAGCGTGCTGCCCGCCGAGCTGGCCGAATTTTTCACCGCGTCGGTTTGCGGC
This sequence comes from uncultured Pseudomonadota bacterium, assembly GCA_937967875.1. GTDB lineage: Bacteria > Lernaellota > Lernaellaia > Lernaellales > Lernaellaceae > CALBTQ01. The sequence goes on along the minus strand of CALBTQ010000560.1, from coordinate 4,047 downwards.
GACGAGGTGCTGCGCGGCAAACCCAATCCCGAACCATACCTCACCGCGGCGATGAAACTCGGTTTGCAGCCGCGCCAATGCCTCGCGGTGGAAAACGCGCCCTACGGCATCCGCAGTGCGAAAACCGCCGGCTGCCGGGTGATCGCCGTGCGCAGCTACCTGGGCGACCAGGATCTCGCCGAGGCCGATGTCCTGCTCGACGATCTGCCCGCACTCCTGGCGCAGTTATAAAAAAGGCCCGGGAACGTCGTTTCCGAGCTCCGTTCGATTGCTTGCTCCTGACTTCTGAATTGGGACACCCGGAGACGACAAGCCCGGTAGGGGTGGAGGAATCTTTGATAATTCGTATCAACGAGCTTACCTGCACCCCTTTCAGGGGTTTGATTGAGGTTGCTACGTCTTGTTCCAGGGCTTCGCCCTTCGCTACTGACCTGCGCCCTGCGGGCTTGAAGATCCGGCGCGGAAATCCATTTCAATTTCGTCCGACTTTGTCCGTTCTTTTGGGGGAATACTTTTAATCGGAATCGCCATCTTGTAATATCAAGCATTCACAATTTAAAAAGCAGGACGCGCGGAAGTTGGAAAAAAAAGGCCCGGGAACTTCCGCTCCCGAGCCTCGTTCGATCGTTCAATTTACTTAGTACCAGCAGCCGTCGGCCGCCTCGATGAACGCGGTGTCGCTGGCGTCGGCCGCGCCGCTGCGGTCGAGGTCGGCGCCTTCGCACCAGCTATTTGCTTCGTCGCAGGTTTCACCGCTGTAGGTCGCGTAGGCCGCGTCGAACAGCGTCCGGTCGGCGGCGTCGACCGCGCCCGAGCCGTCCAGGTCGGGCCGCGCGCAACCGAGCACCGCCCAGTCGCACGAGAGCGTCCAGGGCGACTTGGTGCACAACGACGCTTCGAACATCAGCTTCGACGCTCCGAACCACACGTGCCGGGGATTCTCTACCGACTGCCATTCGTCGTCGAGGTTGATCGCCTCGTAGCCATCGCCGTTGCGGCGGATCGGCGGTTCTTCCGGGAAGCGAAGATTGTATCGTTCGACGATCCACGGTTCCTTTTCGACCTTGCCGTCGAGTTCGGCCTGGATCACGGCCATGATCTCCTCGTCGGTTTTAAGCGCCCAGGCGCTGGTGTCGCCCAGTTGCAGAATGTTCTCGATGTTCGCCGCGCGCTGATGGCCGATGGTGAAGTCATTGAGGTCCTCGTCAGGGGCCTCGACGCCGAACTGCCGCGCGATGATCGCCGCCACGTATAAATGCTCCTCGGCGCCCTTGATCATTTCGTCATAGGCCGCCGGATCGCCCTGGCGGTACGGGCTGTTGGCCACCGTATAGGCCAACTCGGCCAGGATGCGGTGGATGTCGATCAGGTTTTGCAGCGTGGCCTGCGCCAGATCGTACAGGTCGTCTTTTTGATAAATTTCGGCGTACTGGCATAGGGCCATCACCGCCAGTTCCATTTCCTTGAAGTCGTCGCCGGTCGAGCCGAGCAGATCCGGGAAGAGGTCGGGCCAGATTTCGGCGATGGCGAAGGCGATTTCGTACCAAGGCACGCCGAAGATTTCCAGGTTGAGCAAGTCTTCCCAGGTCATGCCGACGAACGCGTCGTCGATGCTGCGGCATTTGAGCACGGGCAGCGGCACACCGGGCATGCCGATCAACTCGAGCAGGTAGCGGATGGCGCTCATTTCGATCGATCCGGGCAGCGGCACGACCGGCAGCGGCGCGTCCAGCCCGTCGGTCGACAGCGCCTTGGCCATGTAAGCCATCGGACAACTGGCCAGCGAACCCAGGTCCTGCCACTCGGTGTTGCCGTCGGGGCGAATCTGTCCGCCCGGCATCAACTCGTTGTAGTCCTCCCATTCCGGCACGGTCATCTGCACGTTGTCGTCGGCGGTGATGCGGTCGCCGATGCGATGCCCGGCCTCCAACGCCTCCTGCGCGGCCTGGGCGAGATCGGCCGGCAGGTCTTTGCTTAGCGCCGCTTCCATCGCCGCCAGGAAGCCGAAAGACATATCCGGGAAATTGTCGCGGCTGTTATGGTTGCCCCAGAACGCGCCTTCCCAGATGCCCTGCTGCGAGATTTTCCACGACGAGCAGCAGTTGGAAATGTGCAGGTACGTCGGCGGATCGCTGAACACGTAGGTTACCGCGTAGTCGCCTATTTCGCTGGTCGAGCGGAAGTTCGGGTAATACTCCAGCGGATTTTCGCGGTAGGTCATCACGATGTCGTCGTAGAACGTATCGAGAATTTCCTGTTCGAGCGCCGCGGAAAACACGACCGGCGGCGTGAACGGATTGATGCCGTCGCGCGTACGGTAGATCGTGTCGTTGACGCCGTCCATCGTGCGCGTCCAGCCGGGCAGCACCTCGCGCGAGGTCAGGCCGGTGTGACCGGTGACCGCCTCGTAAAACGCCAGCCCTTCGAACTGGCGGATCAAGGTCAGCTCGAGGTTGCGCCCGCCGAAGGCCTGGTAGGCGTACCAGGTGGCGAAGACCGACGCGCCGATGTCGTTGTTGTCGGTTTCGCCGCCGAGCACTTCGTACTCGTTGCCGGACTTGGCGATGTTGTGCTTGCCGATGTTGGTGGCCGCCACCGAGTCGCCGGCCAGCCCGAAGCGATTCCAGGAGAGAATCAGCCGATCGACGCGCTCGCGGTAAAACAGCTTGAAGCCCGCCGCGCGCGCCTCGTCGGTGGTCGGCGGGGGCGGGGTGTCGTCGTCATCGTCGACGGTGTCGTCGTCATCGGTATCGTCGTCGTCGATGTCGTCGTCGATGGTGTCATCGTCGATTGTATCGTCGTCGAGCGTGTCGTCGTCGCCGGTGTCGTCGTCGGGCGTGGCGTCGTCATCGTCGACATCGTCGTCGGTTGAATCGTCGTCGTCATCGTCGTCGTCGAACTCGCGGTTGTCGTTGTCTTCGGCGCACGCCCACGCGCCCAGCAGCAGGGCGAACGCGGCGGCAAACAACAGCAGGAAGCGAATGGTTCTCATGGTCGGCACCTCGTGTAGGGGTGGACAGGAGCGTCCAAAAATCTAGCACAAAGCGGGGATGGCAAAAAGCGGACTACTTTTTCTTTTCCGGATACTTTTCGCGGCGGCGGCGGATCCACTCCAGCCGCTCTTTGATGCGCGCTTCCAGCCCCTCGTCGCCAGGCTGATAATAGGTGCGGTCCTCGAGTTCGACCGGCAGACACGGTTGCCCGGAAAAATGATGGTCGAAGTCGTGGTCGTAGCGGTAACCGTCGTGGTAGCCCAGGTCCTTCATGAGCCGGGTCGGCGCGTTGCGCAGATGCTTGGGCACGCCCAGCGCGCCCTTTTCCTTCACGTCGGCCATCGCCTTGTTCAACGCCGTGTAGCTGGCGTTGCTCTTGGGCGCACAGGCCAGGTAGGTCACCGCCTGGGCGAGGATGATCCGCGCTTCGGGCATGCCCACCATGTGTGTGGCCTGCATCGCGGCCGTGGCCAGCTCCAGGCCGCGCGGATCGGCGTTGGAAACGTCCTCGGCGGCGAAGATGACCATCCGCCGCGCGATGAATATCGGGTCCTCGCCCGCTTCGATCATCCGCGCCAGCCAGTACAGCGCCGCGTCGGGATCGGAGGCGCGCATGCTTTTGATGAACGCGCTGATCACGTTGTAGTGCTCTTCACCGGCCTTGTCGTACAGCAGCGCCTTAGCCTGGATGGCGCTTTCGGCGATCTCCAGGGTGATCGTCGGTTTACCGTCGACCTCGGGCAGTTCACCGGCCGCGGCCAACTCCAGCGCGTTGAGCCCCACCCGGGCGTCGCCGCGCGCCTGCCGGGCCAGATGGTCCAGCGCCTTGGCGGTGATGTTCAACCGCCGCTTGCCCAGACCCCGCTCCTTGTCGTTGATGGCCCGCTGCAGCAGGGCTTCGATGTCCGCCGGCTCCAGCGGTTCGAGCGTCACCACGCGGCAGCGCGAGAGCAGCGCGGCGTTGATTTCGAAACTCGGATTCTCGGTGGTCGCGCCGACCAGGATGATCGTAGATCGGAAGAGCACACGTCTGAACTCCAGTCACCGAATACGA
>CALBTQ010000559.1 GCA_937967875.1 uncultured Pseudomonadota bacterium | reverse complement strand
ACCACCGAGATCTACACTCTTTCCCTACACGACGCTCTTCCGATCTCATGAAGCGGAAATCATGGCCGATCCGTACCAAAACCTCTGGTTCCAGTTCTATTGGGCCAACGAGGCGTTCGGCGCCGACGATCAACCGCGTTACGATTCGCGCCTGTCCAACATGGTTTGTTCGTGGGTCAACACCGGCTTCGAGTATGCGCCGACTTTGTTGGATCTTGATTTTACCGACGAAGATCTGCCCCAGGCCATCGCCGCGGCGTTGGATACCGACCTGCGCAACTTTCGTCTGCGCCTGGATCCCAAACTCGAGATCGTCAGCGGCCCCGCGTCGAACATGCTCCAATACGAATAAAACGCGCTTCGCTCAAACGAAAAGAGCCGCCCCTGTCCGGAGCGGCTCTCGTTTTTCCGTCATCGAAAAAGCCGGGGACGGCTTTTTCAACTGTCGTTTTGTTTAAAAGAATCCCAGCAGACCCACCTTGATGCCGAACTGCTTGTTCTTGATGTCGAAGTCGGTGTCGTGGTTGCCGTCGTCATGCGTGCCCGAGCCCGAGAAATACCGGTAGAACAACGAGGCGGTCAGGCCCAGGTGACGGTTGAACGAGTACATCACGCCGCCGCGCGGTTCGAAGAACCAGCCGCTGGTTTCCGTCTCGGTGTTGTCGGCGTTCTTGGCTTCCGGATCGACCTCGGTGGTGTTTTTCTGATAGCCCAACGCCAGCATGCCGAACAGGTAGAAGTCGTTGGCCACCGGATAAAAGTAGCCGATTTGCGGACCGATCGCCCATTCGGTGGTCTTCTCTTCGGCTTCGTCGTCCTTGTCGGATTCCGACGAGAACTCCAGCAAACCGCCGGCTTCCAGGCCGCGCACCGCGAAGAAGTAACCGGCGATGGCGCCCAGGCCGAATTCGAACTGATCGCTGTCCACATCCTCGCCGCCGTCCGGTTCGATGGTCGTGTCGCCGGAGACGATCGATAGATCGAAGTCGCCGCCGACCATGATCGAGCCGGGCTGGATCATTCCGCTTTTGCTTTTCGCCAGCGCCGGGGCCGCCAGCAACGCCACTGCAAAGAGAATCACCAGCATCACGCTTATTCTTTTGGTCATATTGGCCCTCTCTTTCTTCTAAATGAAGTGGGTAATTGCCTTTCTCATACACCATTTTGTGCGTAGAATAAACAAAATTTCGCCATCGATCATTGCCGGGAGAGTTGCGAAAAACCGCCTTCGCTCAGAACGAGCCGGCCAGGCCGAGCAGGAGTTGGTTGTCTTTGGGTCGGAATTGAATGATCGGCTTCACGCCGTACGTGTCTTCGACGTAGCTTTTGTAAGCCTTTTCCTCGTCGCTTTCCTTCCAGGTGAAGTAGATGCCCGGGGCCACCAGCGCCGCGCCCACCGCGAAGCCGCCGACCATGATGTACTCGCCGGTTTCGCTGTCGTACAGGCCGATGGCGTTCTGGAACAAGCCGCCGGCGAAGCCCACGCCGATCAAAATCGCGCCGGGCGTGAACAGCGCCAGGCCGAGGCTCTTACGCTTTTGCTTGGCCGCCACCGCCTCGTTGTGCAGGCGCAGCAATTCGAGGTCGTTTTCCATCCGCTTGCGCAGTTCCTCGTCGCCGATGTGCCATAGGATCGGGCCGCCGCGCTTGGCCACCGTGTAGGAGCCCGGAGGGAAATCCTCGGCGAAAGCCGTCGCATTCAGCATCGGGGCGCACAACAGCGCCGTCACGATCAACAGGGAAAACACTCGCCGCATTTGCGTCTCCTTCAGTCGCGGGACCTCGTTTTAATTCTCTTCCGCTTCGGCCGTGTCGGTCAGCGCCGGCAGCAGGCGCTCGACCCAGGCGGCAAACATCAGCTTGCCTACCAGCTTGTGGCCGACTTCGTTCAAATGAATGTTGTCGGGTCCGTACAGCGCGATCTGCTCGGGCTGTTGCACGATCGCCTCGTACGTTTCGACCACCGGCACGCCCAGTTCGCCGGCGCGCTTTTTCAACGCCGTCAGCCGGCTGGTGAACACCACGTCCTGCACCGTCGCCCAGTGCATGCGCTCCAGCCCGAAAAACGCCGGCTGAATCGGCTGGCAGGTGAAGAGCATGACCGGGATTTTCCGCTCGCGCAAGCGCGAAAGAATCTCGTCCATCGCCGCCTGGTAATCGTCGAAATCCACCAGCGTCTGCCCGTGCCCGTCGAGGTCGACGCCGAACACCCGCCCGTCGTTGATCAGGTAGCCGACGATCGCCAGATCGGGCCGCAACGCCAGCACGTCGCGCTCCAGCCGCTTGGCGCCCTGAGCGCCGATCTCGCCGGCGATGCCCGCGTTGACCACCTTCACCGATTGGCGCAGCCGGCTTTTCATCGACTTTTGCAGCAGGTAGGTCCAGCGCTTGTTCGGCGCCACCTGGCTGCCCAGGGTCGTCGAATCGCCCAGCGCGACCACCACGTATTCGGGCCGCTCCCGGCGCCGCAGAAAGCGCCGCACGTCGTAAGGCGTTTTGTCTTCCACGCGGTCGATCAGATAGGCGCTGACCAGCCGCCACATCGCCGGATGCGTGCGCAGGCCGGCCGGCAGCTTGTTGTAGACCGCCACCGTCAGCGCCGAGGAGTTGACCGGATACTGCCAGGAATAATACGCGAACAACGCCGGCGGCAACGCCAAGATGATCAGCACGACGAGCAAAATGCGGGTGCGCCGGCGCATGTCTCGCTTACTCCACGGTAAAGGTGTAGACGTTCGCGAACGCGTCCTTGCCCTTGGCGTGGGTCAAGGTCACGGTGTATTCGCCCGGCTCCTCGGGCGATTCGTGCACGGTCAGAAAATGAACCGCTTCGCTGTCGGGCCCGACGCTCGCCCGTGGCGCGAGGTGCGCCACCTCGCGGCCCGCGGCGTCGGCGATGCGCAGATCCAGCGTCACTTCGCCCAGGTCGTCGCGCGTGTCGTTGACCATGAAGACGTCGATCTGAATCGGCTTGCCGTGTTGCTTGCGCTTGTCGGCGCTGAGCAAGCAGAACGGGTACACCGGCCGCATCGCGTCGCGCATCGCCTGGTAGCTGGCCTTGGGCTCGCGCCAGTAATCGACGATCGACCACTGAATCGCCGGATTCGGATCGGTGAACATGAAGGGCATCACGCCGCCGTTGGGCGCGTACTTGTGCCGCCGGATGCGGTCCAGGTGGAAGCGGTTGACCATCGCCTGGTAGTCCTGGCTCTTTTTGACCAGCGTGGCCAGGTCCGGCTGCTGCAGGCCGATCCAGTAGTCCATCAGCTCCGGCTGCAGGCTGTGCTTGCGCCGCAGTTCCTTCCAGTCGATTTTGCGGATGTCCGCGTCCATGAACTTATGGCAATTCTCCAGGTTGGGGAAGCTCTGCGCGCCGAACTCGGTGACGAACCGCAGGTTGTTCGGGAAGCGCTTGACGATGATCGAGTCGAACAGCCGGTGCGAATTGCCCTGCTCCTTGTACCAACCGAAGTAGAAATGCGTGTCGCCGCCGCGCCGCCACGGCAGATCCAGCTCGCCGCTGCTGCGGTTGATATACCGGCTCGGGTCGACCTGCCGCAGCGCTTTTTGCAACTCGACGTCCAGCACGTCGCGGTTCCACGAGCGGAAAAACAGCGTGTAGGCCGACTTCAGCTTTTCCTTGACGTTGTAGTCGTCGGTTTCCACTAGGTAGATCGGCTCGTTGTGGCAGGTCCAGATGCCGATCGACGGATGGTTGTACAGCAGCGCGCCCATCTCGCGGATCATGCGCACCGCGGCGGGCATCGCCTCTTGGCTGTAGCTCCATTGCAGCGGGAAATCCTGCCACAGCAGCACGCCCAGGCGGTCGGCGGCGCGGTAGAACTCCGGATGATCCACGTGCGCGTGCACGCGGATGCTGTTGAGGTTGCACCGCTTGTACAGCTCGATGTCGCGCACGCAATCGCCGTAGGTCACCGTTGCGATGCGCGTGTCGGTCGGCGGCTGGTTGTTGCCCTTCAGGTACAAACGCTCGTTGTTGAGCGTGCAGATCCAATCGTCGAAGCGCACCGTGCGGATGCCCACCTCGTGCTCGACCGCGTCGGTCACGTTGCGGCCGCTCTTGAGCGTCACGGTCAATTGATACAGATTCGCCGCGCCGCGATCGTGCGTCCACCACAGCGCCGGCTCTTTCAACGTTTCGTGGAAGGTCGCCTTGTTGCGGCCCGCGTCCAGGTCCAGCTTGCGCTCGAAGGAATACCGCTCGCCGTCGAAGTTGGCCGGGGTCAGTTCGACCAGGCACTTCTGCTCGCCGGCCGTCGCCGCGACGATCTCCAGGCGCAGCGTCACCGAAGCCTCGCCGGCGCCGATCTCGTCGGTGTGAAACAGGCTGCTTTCCACGTACGCGTCGCCGCTGCTGTGGATCTCCGGGGCCAGCCAGACGCCGCCCGGGTTGGTCGTCGGGTCCAGGCAATCCCAATGCGAAAACACGCCGGTGATCATCCGTTTGCCCGAGCGGTTCTTTTCGTTGGGACAATTCACCTCGATCAGCAGCTCGTTCTTCGCCGCCAGCAGGTCGGTCACGTCGTACCGCTGCGGATTGAAATACCCCTCGTGGTCGCCCAGCCGCCGCCCATTGAGCGTCACCGTCGACCAATAGAAAATGCCCGGCAGCACCAAATGATGACGCCGGCCCTTTTTCGCCTTGAACGGAAATTCCTTGCGGTACAGCATCCGCCCCGCGTACTCGCGCAGCGCCTCGTGCTGCTGCCAGTGCGAGGGCACCGACATCTCATGCCACGTCTCGACCGTTTCCGCCTTCACGCCCGGAGCGGAAATCGGAGCCAATTGCCACAGGCCCGACAGGGTTTCAACTTTCATCTTCGCGTGTTCTCCCGGTTATTGTCGCATCGGCGGGGTGTCGCCAAACACCCGGCGCATGATCCGGCGAACGGATCATCCTTTCCCGCAAGTCGATAAATTGCGGAAAATGAGAGGATTCAAATACCGCACTTTTCGTTTGTCGTCGTCGAAAAATCCACGCATGTCTTTATACGATGACGATCAAGGAAAATTGAATCTAAACGGCCCCCCCACCCCTGTCAACCGACGCCGCCCGCCGGACGCTCTTTTGATGCAACCGACCGGAAAACAACGACTAATCATCGGCCGCCGTCGAGGCGACCCGGTCGAACGCGCGTTTTGAACACCAAAAGAAAACCTTTTCGACGCAACAGGTGTCTTGTGCTTGGTCGACAAAGTGCGTATCCTTGAATGTACGGAAGGATTTCGCCGAGCGATTTGCACTTATGTTGTATATGTTCCGGGGAGGGCGTATTTCCATGCGGCGATTATTCGCGGCGGTGCTGATGGCGTTTATTGTGTTTCCGGCCCTGGTCTGGGCCGCCAAATGCACGCGCGTCCTGCCCGACGAGGTCTTCGAATATTTTCATCAAAAAAGCGCCGATGTGGATTGCGAAGACTACGAATACAAAATGCTCGACCTCAATGACGACGAGCAGTTGGAAATCGCCGTCACCAACTACCGTAAATCCTGCGAAGACGCGGGCTACTGCAACTTCGAGATCTTCGAAAAGGACAAGCACGGCTGGAAACACATCGCCACCGTGCCCGGCCGATTGCGCATGCTGACCACCACCACCAACGGTTACCACGATCTGGCCACCTGGCTGATGGGTCACAATTACGTCTACACCTGGAACGGCAAAACCTACGAAAACGCCGTGCAAGATCCTTTCAGCGAACAAAAAACCGATACGCCCAAAACCATCGAGCCCGCGCCCACGCCCACGCCCGAGGCCACGCCCGCGCCCTGAAACGACGGTTTATTCTCCGCACTCCCGGTGCTACAATGCGGCCCTGGTTTGGTATGATTATTTTGCACTGACAACACAAACGGATTCGCCGATGAAAAACTTGTTCAGCGTTTTGCTCTTGTCGCTTGTGTGCCTGCTTGTCGCCGGTCCCGCCATGGCGGCAACCGGCGGGCCCGACGATTACGGCTATACCTGGAACGACGCCGAGCCCTACGTCTGGAACGACGTCACCGACGGCGTCGCGGTCGCCATCGACGACGAGGAAGTCCAAACCGTCGACATCGGCTTTCCCTTCGTGTTTTACGGCCGCATCTACCGCCAGGTTTCCATCGCGGCCAACGGGCACCTCTCGTTCAACGCCACGACGAACTTCTCGGTTTCCTGCGATTTCGCCGACTCGATCATCACGCACTTCGCCGGGTTGTGGGCCGACTTGGATCCCGGCGCGGGCGGCACGATTCACTACAAGCTCGTCGGCGACGCGCCCGACCGGCGGTTCGTCGTCCAGTACACCGACATGCCCGAGTACTACGACAACGCCGACACCGGCATCTGGCAGATCGTGCTGGAGGAATCGACCAACGATCTGGTGCTGTACATCAACGACACGTTCACCGAACTCAATTCGCCCTACGCCGCCCAGGGCGCGATCGGCCTGCACGGCGGCGACGCATTCCTGCAATACGAGTGCGACGCGCAACCGGGCGCGGCCGGATTGGGCGTGCGTTTCGCGCATCCGACCGGCATCGGCGTGCTCTCCACCGTGCCGGTCGCCGCGCGTTTGCTGCGCGACACAGATCGGAAGAGCGTCGTGTAGGGAAAGAGTGTAGATCTCGGTGGT